>NZ_JADPET010000183.1 GCF_015667935.1 Clostridium sp. 1001270J_160509_D11
ACACAGAAGTTAAGCTCCTGAGCGCTGATGGTACTTGGTGGGCAACCGCCTGGGAGAGTAAGACGTAGCCACGTAATCTTTTTTTGTTGTTTTAAAAGAGATTATACTCACATGAAGCTAACATAAAAATTAAAATACTACTTTAATATACAACAAAATATTAAGGAGAAGTTATCTAATAAATAAGATTAATCTTCTTACATAAAAAAACCATTCTTTTAACACTATAAAATATATAGTATAAAAGGATGGTTTTTATTTATATCATTAAAATTTATGCCATTATTTCCTGCACAAACTTATCTAATCTATCTAGAGCTTCCATAAATACTTCTTCGCTACAAGCAAAAGATATACGAACATACTCATCTATGCCAAAAGCTATACCTGGAACAATTGCAACTTTATATTTTTCTAAAAATTTATCGCAAAAATCAGATGATAAACTTTCTTTATATTCAAATTTTCCTTTTAGTTTTGATATATCTATAAACACATAGAATGCACCTTGTGGATAAATATATGCTAAGTTTTGTATTTTATTAAGTCTACCTGTTACTAAATCGCGTCTTTTTCTATAAGCTTCAACCATATTGTCGATATCTTCTTTACAATATTTTAAAGCACCATAACCAATATATTGAGCTGCTAAGCAAGGATGTGATACTAAATGACCTTGTATAGCACTTATATTTTTAGCAAGCTCTCTTGGAACTGCTAAATAGCCCAATCTAGTACCTGTTAAAGCGGCTGATTTGGCAAATCCATTCACTGTTATAGTAATATCTCTTATTTCATCATTTAATGATGCAACAGAAACAAATTCCCCACTAAAGCATATTCTTTCATAAATTTCATCAGCTAATATATATACATTGTGTTTTAAACAAACGTTACATATATCAAGTAACTCTTCTTTTGTATAAATAGCTCCTGTAGGATTACATGGATTATTTAATATAAGCATTTTTGTTTTATCTGTTATATATTTTTCTAAAATTTCTCCAGTTAATTTAAAATCATTAGCTTTATCAGTTTCTATAGCAACTGGGACAGCATTTACTAACTTAGTCATTTCAGAATAACTAACCCAATAAGGTTTCACTAATAAAACTTCATCTCCTGGATCAGTAACAGCCATTAATGTATTTGTTATCGCCATTTTAGCACCACTAGTAACAACTATTTCGTCTGGAGCATAGTGACAATTATTTTCTTCTAATAATTTTTTGCTTATTTCTTCTCTTAATATAGTTAATCCAGGGACTAAATCATATTTAGTGATATTATCATTTAGAGATTTTATACCACATTCTTTAGCCTTTTCTGGAACATTAAAATCTGGTTCCCCAACGCTCAGATTCAATACATCTATACCTTGTGATTTCATCTCTTTTACTTTAGAGCTTATCCCAACTGTGCGTGATGGTGTTATAACATCAAGTCTTTTTGATAGCATATTATTTATTACCTCCCTAATTTTATGTCAAAATATGTATATTATATATATATTAAATATAATATATTAAATTGGGACAAATTTACAGAATAAAAATAAAACTATATGTAAAATGTGCAAAGATTTTTAAAAAATTTTGAACTTTTTTTGTAAGCATTACAATTACTAAGCTTTAGAAAATATATTACAGGAAAAAGTTATATAATAGGCGAATTGTTATTGACGAGAATATGGAAATTCGCTATCCTTAAAGTAAATACAAAATATTTAGAACCCCTTTAAATTAAGGGGAATTTTTTTAAATAAAAATACTATATATAGTATAAAGTGTAAAAATAAACCACAATATATTGTGGTTTGAGGGGGAACGGGAATTGATAGAATATATAAGAAAAAGAGATGGGAGAAAGGTCATTTTTGATAAGGATTGTATAACAAAAGCTATATTTTCAGCAGCAAGTGAAGTGGCAGAAAAGGAGGATACACAGCCAAACTATGAAATAGCAGAAGGTTTATCTGCACAAGTAGTTAATTTGTTAAATAAAAAATTTGTTGATGAAATACCTACTGTTGAGGATATACAAGATACGGTAGTAAAGGTACTTATTGAAACAGGCCATGCAAAGACTAGTGAGGCATTTATTCTTTATAGGAATGAAAGAAGTAGAATAAGGAATTCAAGATCTAGATTGATGAAGGCTATAGAAAAAATAACATTTGAAGATGCTAGTAATGCAAATATTAAAAGAGAAAATGCAAATATAGATGGTAATACTGCTATGGGGACTATGCTCCAATATGGTAGTACTGTGTCTAAGGAGTTTTGCAAAACTTTTGTTATCAAACCAGAGCATGCTCAAGCACACGACACAGGGGAAATACACATACACGATATGGACTTTTTAAATATGGGGACTTTAACATGCTGCCAAATAGACCTAGATAAATTATTTGAAGGTGGATTTTCTACTGGTCATGGATTTTTAAGAGAGCCAAATAGCATAATGAGTTATGGCGCATTAGCAGCAATTGCAATCCAAAGCAATCAAAATGATCAGCATGGGGGACAAAGTATACCATTTTTTGATTATAATTTGGCTAAAGGTGTATACAAGACTTTTAGAAAGTTATATATAGCTAATTTAAATAAGGGATTAAAATTATTAAAGGGTATAGATGATAAAAGAGCAGTAAAAGACATTGTGTATGATACTGAAAAGAGTTCAAATAAAAAAGTAGGCTTAGAAAAAAATCCAGATTACCTATACATTGAAAAAGAAAAATTAATAGAAACATTTAATATAGAAGAACCTTTAGCAGTATCAATCCAAAACTTTGCATATGATGAGGCGTATAAGGAGACAGATAGACAAACATATCAGTCTATGGAAGGATTTATTCATAATTTAAATACAATGCATTCAAGAGCAGGTGCACAAGTGCCATTTTCAAGTATAAACTTTGGTACAGATACATCACCAGAAGGAAGAATGGTAAGTAAAAACTTATTATTATCATTAGAAAAAGGATTAGGTAATGGAGAAACTGCGATATTCCCTATATTAATATTTAAAGTTAAAGAAGGGGTTAATTTAAATCCAGAAGACCCTAATTATGATTTATTCAAATTATCGTGTAGAGTTTCTGCAAAAAGATTATTTCCTAACTTTAGTTTCTTAGATGCTCCATTTAATTTAAAAACGTATATACCAGGTAAACCAGAAACTGAAACAACATATATGGGTTGTAGAACTAGAGTAATGGGCAATGTTTGTGGTGAAGAGGTTGCAAGTGGTAGAGGGAACCTATCATTTACTACTATTAACTTACCTAGATTAGGAATTAAGTATGGAATAGTAAATGGACGAACAAAAAAAGATTTAGATGGCTTTTTTAATGAATTAGATGAAAAGATAGATTTAGTAATAGATCAACTTCTTGAAAGAATGGAGATTCAAGGAAATAAGAGAGTGAAGAACTTTCCGTTTTTAATGGGGCAAGGAATATGGAGAGGATCAGATAACCTTTCTCCAGAAGATACACTAAAAGAAGTAATAAAACAAGGTACATTAACAGTAGGATTTATAGGATTAGCAGAATGTTTAATAGCTTTAACAGGAAAACATCATGGTGAAAGTGAAGATGCACAAGAATTAGGCTTAAAAATAGTTTCACACATGAGAAAAAGAATAGATGAGGCGACAGAGAAATATAAATTAAACTTCTCACTTATAGCAACTCCTGCAGAGGGGCTTTCAGGACGTTTCACAGAAATAGATAAGAAGATATATGGGGAAATAACAGGAATAACAGATAAAGAATATTATACTAATTCGTTCCATGTGCCTGTATACTATAATATATCAGCTTTTAACAAGATAAAAATAGAGGCACCATACCATGAATTAACTAATGGTGGTCATATAACTTATGTTGAGCTAGATGGCGATACTTCAAACAATTTACAAGCTTTTGAAACAATTATTAGAAGTATGAAAGAAATGGGCATAGGATATGGTAGCGTAAATCATCCAGTAGATAGAGATCCTGTATGCGGATTTTCAGGTGTGATACCTGGTACTGTGTGCCCTGTTTGTGGACGTAATGAAGAAGAAAGTGATATAAAATTCGAAAGAATAAGAAGGATAACAGGTTATTTAGTAGGGACAGTAGATCGATTTAATGATGCTAAAAAAGCAGAAGTAAGAGACAGAGTAAAACATACCAGAATTTAAAAGGGGGGAGCAAAATGAAACTAAGAATAGCATCTCCTGTAATATGTGACAGTATAGTTGATGGACCTGGACTTAGAATGGTAATATGGACACAAGGTTGTAAACATAACTGTAAAGGATGTCACAATCCACAAACTCATAGTTTAACAAAAGGGTATGAAGTAGACACAAAAGAAATAATCAATAAAATGGCATCTTTAAAATTACAACAGGGAATAACCCTTTCAGGAGGAGAGCCGTTTTTACAGCCTGCACCATTAGTTGAAATTGCAAAAGAAGCAAAAAATATGAATTTAGATGTTTGGAGTTACACAGGATTTAAATTTGAAGAACTAATAGATAGAAAAAATCCGCTTTATTTTGAAAATGTGGAATTATTAAAATATATAGATGTACTTGTAGATGGAAGATTTGAACTTGATAAAAGAGACATAAGTTTACTCTTTAGGGGTTCATCCAATCAACGAATAATAGACGTAAAGAAAAGTTTGAAATACAAAACAGCAGTATTAAAATTTGAATATATGCAAGAAAAACAATTATATACAGCTAAATAATATTTATAGTAAAAACTTCTCTTGATTAAATATTAGGAGAGGTTTTATTTTTTTATAAATATATTAATCA
>NZ_JADPET010000184.1 GCF_015667935.1 Clostridium sp. 1001270J_160509_D11
TATTTTTTGAAATAAATATACGGAAATTATACTTATCTACAATTTATAAATAAATATAATTTCCTTAGAATAAAAAAAGATACCGCAAATCATACGGTATCTTTTTTATTACTTCTATATATAGCTATTATATTATAGCTTCTGATTGATCTATTTCAACTGCCTCTTTTTCTTCATTAAACACTTCTATGTCTACATCTTTATTTTGATATGCAACTATAGTTGTACAAATTGCATCCCCTGTTATATTAACTGCAGTTCTTGTCATATCTAATATACGATCTATACCCATTATTAAAGCTATACCTTCTACTGGTAATCCAACTGATGTAAATACCATTGATAAAGTTATAAGTCCAACACTTGGAACTCCTGCTGTACCTATTGATGCAAGCGTAGCAGTAGCTATAACTGTTAAGTAATCCATTGGAGTTAATGTTATGCCAAATGCTTGTGCAACAAATACTACGGCAACACCTTGCATTATAGAAGTACCATCCATATTTATAGTAGCTCCTAGAGGTATTGTAAATGATGATATTTTTTTAGAAACACCCATTTTTTTATGTAATGTATCTATTGACATAGGTATTGTAGCATTTGATGTCGCTGTTGAAAATGCAAATCCCATAACTGGAGCAAATTTTTTGATAAATTTAACTGGACTTAATCCAGTAGTTACTTTTAGGAATAACATATAAACTACAAAACATTGTACCCCTAATGCTATAAATACACTAAGCATATATTTTAACATTGGTAAAAACGCATCAAATCCTATATTAGCAAAATTTTTAGCTATTAAGCAAAATACACCAAATGGAGCGACATTCATTATAAGCGAAGTCATTTCCATCATTAAATCATTAAATTGAGTAAATCCTTTTAATAATAAACCTGCTCTTTCTCCCATTTTTGCTATTAATATACCTACTATTAATGCAAATAATATTATTTGAAGCATATTTCCTTCTGCTAATCCTTGAATTGGATTTTTAGGAATTATATTTAAAAGCGTATCAGCTATACTAGTTGCTTCTGCAACTTGAGTCTCCGCTTGCTGAACTGAACTTATATCTAATCCTATACCAGGATTTATAATTTTACCAACTGATAAAGCTACTGTTATAGCTAATGCTGTTGTAAGCATATAAAAAGTTACTGTTTTCATCCCAACTTTTCCTAAAGTCTTAGTATCACCTATAGCTGCACTACCACATACTAATGAACAAAATACCAATGGAACTACTAGCATTTGCATTAATCTTAAAAATCCATCTCCAATAACGTAAAATGCCCCATTAATTAATATATCATCTCTAAACGTTCCATTAGGAACATAATAGTATAATATCACCCCACATATTGCCCCTAATATAAGACCAATAAAAATTTTTGTTGTCAATCCAAGTTTTTTATTACTTCTCTCCATTTTTCAACCTCTCCTTTAGTTTATTAATATTGTTATCTATTGTAAAATCTTTGTTTAAATATATAATTTGAATTCTTATTTTAAATAGTAAAATAATATTGTTTACTTTATATGAACTAAGATTAAATCATATATTATTTTTTCAATTTCCAACTCTAATATATTACATATTATAGCACAAAATGAAAAAAAATAAATAAAAATATCAAAAAACATAATTTTCTGTAAATTAAACTATACTTAATTACTAGAAAAATAACTTTAAAATTTATTTTTTTTCATTTCATCGTTGATATAACTAGATAAAATTATAGTTTTTCAATATATAGCTTTATTTCATAATTATTCCAAATGCAATTATTTTTTTATAACCTTCTTTTTACACTAAAAACAAATTAATAAAAATTTGCATAAAAAATAACTTTTGCGAAAAATTTCATCTTCATTGCAAAAGTTATTATTTTCTTCTTATGAGAGTCTAATTTATTTAAATTCTTATTTACTTTTTTTCATAAATTTTAATATTATGTTAGATATCCATTTTGGCATTTTTATAGTTATCATCTTCATACTAATCACTCCTCGCATAGTAAATATTATTCACTTCTTATAAGATATATGATTTCTATTTTTTGTTTTATTTTATATAAATTCTATGCTACACTTTTATATATATAGAAATCTTTTCATAAACTTTAATTCATACATTTCATTTCTAATGTTTTTAATTAAGGAGGTTTTTCCTATGATAAATTCTAATTTTGTAAGTACTGGTATTGATGATTTTGATAAATCTATAAATATGCTAAGACTTGGAGATAGTATTGTATGTCAAGTAGGTACAATTAACGATTATAAAAATTTTATAACTCCATTTATAAATCGAGCTAGAGCTAACAATAAAATTATCGTATATTTCAAATTTGCAGACAAAAAACCCGTATTTGACAATCCACTCGATAACACTAAAGATAGTATCAACAACGAACCTATAAGTGATGATTTAACTAATATAAAAATATTTGATTTAGATCCAAATATAGGCTTTAACTACTTTACTTTAAAAGTTCATGAAATTATAAAATCTCAAGGCGAAAATTGCTATTATGTATTCGATAACCTGACATCTCTACAGAGAATGTGGCACTCTGACTCTATGATATTAAACTTTTTTTCTGTAATATGCTCTTATCTTCATAAACTAAATACTGTATCATGTTTTGCAATTATGAGAAAAGCTCATTCATATGTTTTACCTTCTAAGGTAAGACAAATTGCAAAAGTTATATTTGATATATATACAATAAAGGACAAGTTTTATATACATCCACTTAAAGTATCCGACCGTTTTTCTCCAACTATGTTTTTACCTCTTCAAATAAATGGTAACCAAGCTGTTCAGATAACTTCAAGCGATGATACAGTAAAATTATTTTCAAATATAAATTGGAGAAGTAGCAAAAAAATGGGATATTGGAGACGAACTCTTGATGCAGCTAGAAAAGCATTAAAGGACAATAAAGAAAACCAAGATGATATGAAAAAACTATTAATATCTTGTTTAATTGGAAACGATTCAAAAATTTTCAACATGATTATGAAATACTTTTCTCTAAGCGATATATTAAAAATAACTTCTAGATTAATCGGGACTGGAAATATAGGCGGAAAAAGCATCGGTATGTTGCTTGCAACTCAGATTTTAACTTCTTTAGATGATACAAAAGACTACTTCAAACCTATACTCGAAAAACACGATTCATTTTTTATCGGCACTGATATTTATTATTCTTATATAGTTGAAAATAATTTATGGGATTTAAGAAGTAAACAAAAAACTGATGAAGGATATTTTAAATACGCTCCTATTTTAAAAAAAGAAATTAAAAATGGAGATTTTTCAGAAGATATAAAAGACCAATTTATGCAGATGTTAGAGTACTTCGGCCAATCTCCTATAATAGTAAGATCCAGCTCTTTACTAGAAGATAACTTTGGAAATGCATTTGCCGGCAAATACGAAAGTGTATTTTGTGTAAATCAAGGTACTCCAAAGCAAAGACTAAATGAATTTATAAATGCAATAAAAATTGTATATGCAAGTACTATGAGTGATGATGCAATAAATTATAGAAAAACTAGGGGCTTAGATAAAAAAGATGAACAAATGGCAATTTTAGTCCAAAGGGTTTCTGGTGATTATCACGGCGAGTACTACTTCCCTCACTTAGCAGGAGTAGGAAATTCTTCTAATTTATATGTATATGATGAAAATGTAAATATGGATGATGGTATGATAAGGTTAGTTTTCGGATTGGGGACAAGAGCTGTAGACCGTATAATCGGTGATTATGTAAGAATAGTTACTTTAGATGACCCTATGCGACTTCCTATTATGAATTCTAATGATGAACAAAAATACTCTCAGCATACCGTAGATGTATTGAGTCTAAGTACAAACAAACACATCCATGTAAATTTAGATGTTGTAATAAATGAAGATTTAAAAACAGATATAAATTTATTTGGCTCTAAAGATTATAATACTCAGATAAGACTAAAAGAACTAGGATTAAATCCTAATAGTGCGCCTTATATACTTAATTTTAAGAAATTATTAAAATATTCATCTTTTCCAGAGGCAATGAAAAAAGCACTACATATAATTTCAAAAGAATATGACTATCCTGTAGATATAGAGTTTACAGCTAACTTTAAAAAAGATGGTAGCTTCAAAATCAATATTGTTCAATGTAGACCGCTTCAAACTAGAGGTCTAGGTAAATCTATCGAAATTCCTAAATTATTAAATAAAAAAGACTGTCTATTTTCTTCTAAAGGCAATTTTATGGGCGGAAATATCCGTCTTCCAATAGATTATATTGTATATGTATCAGTAGATGAATACCTTAGCCTAAGTGAAGTTGATAAATATAAAATAGCTCGTCAAATAGGAATTTTAAATACTTCACTAAAAGATAAAAATACTATGCTAATGGGTCCAGGGCGTTGGGGAACATCTACTCCGTCACTTGGAGTACCTGTCCATTTTACAGAACTCAACAATATGTCTGTTATGTGCGAAATTGCATATAGTGATAAAGACGTGGTTCCTGAATTATCTTATGGAAGTCATTTCTTCCAAGACTTAGTTGAAACAGGTATATTCTATGTAGCTTTATTCGACAATAAAGATAATGTTGTATTTAATGAAGACTCACTTAAAAAACTCAAAAATATAGCTTCTGAATTTTCTAATTCAATAAATATAGATGTAGTCAAGGTCTACTCTACAAAAGGACTTGAAATCTATTCTGATATAAAAGAACAAATTGTAATATGTAAATAAATTTTAGTTATATATTAATTTTATAATTTAT
>NZ_JADPET010000185.1 GCF_015667935.1 Clostridium sp. 1001270J_160509_D11
ATGAAAGATCTGGTATAGAAAAATTATTTACTCACTATGACCAAATATGTGACAGATTAAAAATAGCTGGTATATATATAGATGGAAAATTAGAAGCATTTACTATGGGTGAATTATTAAACAAAAATATGGCTTTAATTCACATAGAAAAAGCTAATCCAGAAATAAGAGGATTATATCCTTATATAAACCAACAATTTTTAGTTCATGAATTCCCTGAAGTTGAATTTGTAAATAGAGAAGAAGATATGGGAATAGAAGGACTTAGAAAAGCAAAATTATCTTACCATCCATGTAAACTTGTTGAAAAATACACTGTTAGGGAGGCTAACTAATTGAATATTAGATATGCTAGAGCAACTGATAAAAATCAAATAGTTTCACTTTGGAATTATTGTTTTGAGGATGGAGAAGATTTTGTAAAATACTATTTTGAAAATTTATATGATAAAAAAAATACTATTATAATAGAAGAAAATAATGAGGTGTTGTCTGCGCTTCAATTAAACAAATACAAAATAGACCTTAGAAACAGAAAATACGATGTATCTTATGTTGTAGGTGTTTCATCGAAGCCTGAAGTTAGAGGGCTTGGTTATATGAAACATCTAATGACATATACGTTAGAAGAGTTATATAAAAGTGGAGAAATAGTATCACTTTTAATGGCGATTGATTATAGACTGTATAAAAGATATGGATTTGACCATTGCTATGACCAAATTCAATATAATATAAAAACAGATGAGCTTTCAGGATTTAGAGTAACATCTAAATTGAGAAAAGTTGATTTTGAAGATCCTAAAATATTATCTGAAATTTATACAAATGCAGTGAAAAACTTAAATGGATATGCATTGAGAGATGAAGTTTACTTTGATAGATTTATGAAAGAAATCGAATCTGAAGATGGATATATATATATTGATGAAGAAAACAAAAGTTATATAGCATATTATATACAAGGAGACACAATCTTTGTTAGAGAGCTTATATACAACAATATTTCGTCATTAAAATCTATATTAGCTTATATATACAATCACAATACACAATGCAAAAATACAGTTATAAATGCACCTGTAGATGACAAAATTAAATTAATAATTGCTAATTTAAAAACTTGTGAAATTAAATTAATTCCATTTATGGCGGGAAGAGTTATTAACTTTGAAAAATATATCGAAAGTATAAATTTAGATAATATAAATACATACCATATTGAAGGTGAATCTATAAAAATAAAAGTTATAGATAAATATATACCTCAAAATGATAATGTATTTGAAATATATATAAAAGACAACAAAGTAAAAATAGAAAAAACACAAGAAAGTTATGATATAGAGTTGGATATAAACTCTATAACGCAATTAGCTTTTTCTTATTTAAATATAGAAGAAATTTTTATGTTAAATGAAATTGATGAAAATTCTTTAACATCAAATCAAATAAAATTATTAAATATTTTATTTGAAAAAAAGGTAAACTATATAGATGAACTTGTTTAAAAAAATGGCGTTTTACTAAAAAGTAAAATGCCATTTTTTTTTATTTAGAATAAAAAATAGGAAAAAATTTAAATTCTAAGGAAATTATGTATTATCTAGAATAACGGAAAAAGCCATTGACACTATGAACAAAGTGAAATTTTAAGCAACGGACGAAGTCGTTGGCGCTATGAACGAAGTGAAATTTTAAGCAACGGACGAAGTCGTTGGCGTCATGAACAAAGTGAATTTTTTATATAAAAATTTAAAAATATGATGGAAAAAAATAGAAATAAGTATACAATATATTCATGAATAAAAAATAACTGGATATTCAATTAATAAATAACTGGGGTGATATATGATGGAAGTAAAATATGCAAAACGAATGATGACAGAAGGTGGATCTGAAATAAGTGATATATTAGCATTAACAGCTAAACCAGAAGTAATATCTTTTGCAGGGGGGCTACCTGCGCCAGAATTATTTCCTGTAGAAGATATGGAGAGAATGGCTAACGAAGTTTTAGAGGAAGTAGGAAGAGTAGCTTTACAATATTCTTCAGCTCAAGGTTTCCCAAAATTTAGACAACAGATAGCTGATAGAATGAATGATAAACAAAAAACTAATGTTAAAGCTGATGATATATTAATAACTAGTGGTTCACAACAAGCATTAGAGTTTTCAGCAAAGATATTTATAGATGAAGGCGACGTAATATTATGTGAAAGTCCAACTTATTTAGGGGCATTAAATGCATTTAATGGATATGGACCAAAATACATAGAAGTTGAAACAGATGAAGATGGTATGAATATGGAAGCTTTAGAAAGAGTTTTACAAACAACTGACAGAGTAAAAATGATATATGTTATACCAGATTTTCAAAATCCAACTGGAAGAACGTGGCCAATTGAAAAACGTAAAAAATTTGTTGAATTAATAACTAAATATAAAGTAGTTGCTTTAGAAGATAATCCTTATGGTGAGTTAAGATATGAAGGAGAATTTTTACCTTCATTAAAATCTTTTGATAAAGAAGGATATGTAGTATATTTAGGAACATTTTCAAAAATACTATGTCCAGGATATAGACTTGGATGGGTATGTGCAACGCCAGAAATATTATCTAAATATATAAGATGTAAAGAAGATGGGGATTTACAAACATCTACAATTTCTCAATTAGAAGTTAGTAGATATTTAGATGAATGTGATGTTGATGCACATGTAGTAGAAATAAGAGATTTATATAAAAAGCGTAGAGATTTAATGTTAAAAACAATAGAAGAAGAGTTCCCAGAAGAAGTAAAATGGACTCATCCAGAAGGTGGATTATTTATGTGGGTAACAGTACCTGAAAGCATAAATACTACTGAAATGATGAAAAAATGTGTCGAAAACAATGTAGCATATGTTCCAGGTGTTGCTTTTTATCCGGGAAGAACTAAAACTAATAACTTCAGATTAAATTATTCAAATATGGATGAAGACAGAATAGTAACAGGTATAAAGAGAATAGCTGAAGTTATAAAAAATGAATTAAAATAATAGAAAGTTTATACTTGTAAAATTAGAAATAAGACATATGGTTAAATATATGTCTTATTTTTATAACTTATAGGAGAATTTATAAAAATATACATAAATATATAGATTAAGGGCAATTTATCATAAACAGGTATTTTATCATAAATATTATGATTAATAATATAAAATTTTTAATATAGGAGGTAGGGTATAGAATGTTAAAAGAAAATTTAATGGTTAAAGCATTAAATAAATTTGACGATATTTGTTTTTTGGTTATAGTTGATGGAGAAGAGTATAAAATAGGAGAGGGAGAACCAACATTTACAGCAAAATTTAAAGAATCTATACCAGTAAGTAAATTGCTTAGCAGTACATCTCTTGCATTAGGAGAAGCATATATGAGTGGAAATTTAGAAATAGAGGGGGATTTATATAATGCCCTTGATTACTTTATGAGTGAAATGGATAAATTCTCTATAGATAAAAAGGCAATGAAAAAATTAATTTTCACATCAATATCTAAGAAAAATCAAGAAAAAGAAGTTAGAAGTCATTATGACATAGGAAATGATTTTTATAAGTTATGGCTAGATGAAACTATGAGCTATTCTTGCGGATATTTTTTAAATGATAATGATACTCTATATCAAGCTCAAGTCAATAAAGTAGACTACATTTTAAAAAAATTATACTTAAAAGAAGGAATGACACTACTTGATATAGGTTGTGGATGGGGATTTTTATTAATTGAAGCAGCTAAAAAATATAAAATTCATGGAACAGGAATTACATTGAGTGTTGAGCAATACAATGAATTTAGAAGAAGAATAGTAGACGAAGGTTTAGAAGACTACTTAGAAGTAAAACTTATGGACTATAGAGATTTAAAAAATAGTGACTTAAAATTTGATAGAGTTGTAAGTGTAGGTATGCTTGAACATGTAGGGCGCGATAATTATCAATTATTTATAGACTGTGTAAATACAGTATTAAAACCTCATGGGCTATTTTTACTACACTTTATAAGTGGTCTGAAAGAGCATCCAGGCGATCCATGGATAAAAAAATACATATTCCCAGGAGGAGTTATCCCAAGTTTAAGAGAAATAATGAATTGTTTAGCAGAAGATAATTTCCATACACTAGATGTAGAGAACTTAAGAAATCATTATAATCGCACACTTTTATGCTGGGAAAAGAATTATAAAGAACATATAGACGAAGTTAGAGAAATGTTTGATGAAGAATTTGTACGAATGTGGGATTTATATCTTTCAGCTTGTGCGGCAATTTTCCACAATGGAATAATAGATATCCATCAAATATTAGTATCTAAAGGAGTAAATAATGATTTACCAATTGTTCGTTGGTACTAAAATTTAAAAATACAAAACTCTTATATAAAAAGGAATAGATAGTATATAACTATGTATTCCTTTATTTTTTGGGATTATATCATATAAAAATCTATATTAAGACTCTTTAATATATAGTCTAATTACAAATATATCAAATTACGTTGTAGTTTTGATAACTTAAATATTATATGATTTTATAAATAATAGAAATCTAAAAAAATAATTATTTAAAATTGAGTATACTTTTTAAATAAGGTCAATAATACTAAAAATAAACTTTTAGGGGTGAGACTTTGAGAAGACCGTTGTTATTGATT
>NZ_JADPET010000186.1 GCF_015667935.1 Clostridium sp. 1001270J_160509_D11
ACCAAGGTTCTTTGAAAGATTCGCCCCCAGTATCAACTATATTTGATACAAAATCATAATCAATAATTTGATGTATTCCCGATACTATATTAGTACAGTCTCTTTGTTCTATATAAGTAATTTTATTGTCTTTATATGCTATAACTAAAAAGTCGCTGTCTTTTATACTGTATATGTCTATGTCGACTCCTCCGTCTACATCCATATAAATACTATAAGCACATTTTTTATTTTTAGTTATTGATGATATACTGCTCTTATCTTCTCCAATATACTTATTAAGTTTTTCTTTTTTGATATTTTCAGAACTTAAACTGTTATAATCAGTATATGCTGAAATTACGGCGTTTGCCTTTTCATCCATCAATGATGATACATCTAAATTTTTAAAATCACAAGTTTCCACTTCATTTACTTTATTATTTTTTAATGCAATATATAGTGCACTTCCATCTAAGTTATAATCTGATGTATATTTAGGATATAATAATCCCTTACTTAGTATTTCTACATCATCCATATTTTTATCGACCATTTTCTTTAAATCTTCAAAGTTTTTTACCTTGTCTATTTTTAAAGAATATATTGTACTGTATGGGCTTCCCATATTTTGAAGAACGTAATCGTCGCTTTTATTCATGATTACATTTACGTCACTTTGTACTTTTGTCATAGTATTTCTCTCTATTGCTTCTTTTGAAACATTTTTTGTTTTCATATTTGAAGCTGAGCATCCCATTAAGAATACTACTGGTATCATTGTTAAAACTAATCTTTTAATATACTTCATATGCTAGCCCTCCTTTTCTTTTATAATTGGTACAACATATCATATTTTCAAAAAAAAGATTTTCTTATTTATAATTATACATATTTCTATAAATAAAAAAATAGTTTTGTAGTAGTTGTAAACCTTTTGTAATAGAATTTCCTATTATATTAAAATTTTGTAATTTATTTCTATATTTTAATAATATAACAAAATTGTAAATAAAATCAACAACTTTATTATATATTGTGAGTTTTACGTTTGTGATACTGATAATCAATGCCACGAAATCTTGTTGATATTTCAATAAAAAGTTATATTTTTATATTAAAAATCATCATTTTTATATTTAATTAAAATTTCGATAAAAAATAAAAAGCTGGTTATAAGATCTAAATCTCTAACCAGCTTTTTATTTTTTATTATTTATTAAGAAATGCCTTATATCCTCTATACATTTCAAATATATCTGCTTTTGATATTACTTCATAAGGTGCATGCATACTAAGCACTCCTACTCCACAATCTAAAACTTGTGCATCATAGTTTGCTAATATATACGCGATTGTTCCACCGCCACCTTCATCAACTTTACCTAATTCGCCACTTTGCCATACTACATTTGCTTCATTAAATATGCTTCTTATTTCGCCTACAAATTCAGCATTTGCATCACTTGTTCCACTTTTACCTCTAGCTCCAGTATATTTAGAAATACACACTCCATATCCTATATGACAAGAGTTATTTTTTTCATATACTGATGAATAAATCGGATCATAACCTGCATTTACATCTGCTGATAATACTTTAGAATTTGAAAATGCTCTTCTAATTTTTAAATCAGAATAAGTAGTCTGCATATTTATAAGCTCTGCTACTGTATTTTCATAAAATCTAGAGTGCATACCTGTGTTTCCATTAGAACCTGTTTCTTCTTTATCAGCACATGATACTGATGCAGTATATTCAGGATTTTCTGTTTCAAGGATAGCTTTTACTCCTGCAAATGAACAAACTCTATCGTCATGTCCATAAGATAGTATCATAGAGCTGTCAAATCCAAGATTTCTAGATTTACCTGCTGGAACTACTTCTATCTCAGCACTTATAAAATCTTCTTCTACTAAATTATATTTAGAATTTAATAGATTTAAAATATTCATTTTGACTTTGTCTTTTTCTTGGTCTTCATCTGGTATACTTCCGATTAATAGATTTAAATCCTCGCCTTCTATACCTTTTTCAAGAGTTTTTTGTCTTTGTTTTGCCGCTAAGTGTGGAAGTAAATCTGTTACACAAAATACTGAGTCACCTTCTTCATCCCCAATACTTATTTCAACTTTGCTTCCATCTTTTAATATTACAACTCCATACATAGCAAGTGGTATAGTGACCCATTGATATTTTTTGATTCCACCGTAGTAGTGAGTTTTAAAATATCCCATATTGTCATCTTCATATAGTGGGTTTGGTTTTAAGTCTAATCTAGGTGAGTCTATATGACTTCCAATAATTCTTAGACCTTTTTCTATATCTTGTTTTCCTATTACAAATAAAGCTATGTTTTTGTCTCTATTTATAGCATATATTTTATCTCCAGGTACTACTTTTTCTATATCTGAAATTGATTTAAATCCATTTTCTATAGCTAATCTTTCAATTTCTTTAACACATCTTCTCTCTGTTTTCCCCTTATCTAGAAAGTCCATATATTGATTTGAATATTCCATAACTGCATCCATGTTATTCATCTCATTTATAACTTTCCATCCATTTCTCAGCTCGTACTTAAGATTCATCTTTGATCCCTCCATATGCCTTTTGTTTCTAGTTATCTTTTTTTTCTTTCATACGTTTTTCGTATTCTTCTGGTGAAACTACTTCTATATTTTCTAATCTAGCTCTGAAACTTTTTCTGAAGTTTGCTAAATATTCTTTTCTTAATGCATCTCTTTCTTTTATTTCTTCTGGTGTTAAACCTTCTGCCTTATTTTTTCTTGCAAGTTCATTTATTCTGTCTATTTTCTTTTGATCTACCATCTTTACTATAGCCAAAGACCTTTATTCTTTAGCTTCTCCTTTACTTATTTAATAAAAAATTTTGTTACTTTTTAAGTTTTGTTTTTCTTTATAATTAGCTAAAAAAACATCTAAACTATCACTTATTCTATTTATTCCCTCTTTAATATCTTCTAGAGATGAATTCGCTATATTTATTCTAAAATATCTGTCATCCATTGAATTATCAAAAAAATATGTTCCTGGAGTGATTACAACTCCTCTTTCTAAAAGAAAATTGTAAAAATCACTCGACAAATATCCTCTTGGAAGTTCAAAGAAAAAGTTAATACCTCCAGCTGATTTTCTAACTTTTAATTTGTTGCTTATTTTTTTATCTATTAATTTTTTAGCTAAACTATATTTTTCATAATAGATATTATTTATATTATTTAAATATTGTTTCCAATTAAAGCAGTTCATATAATAAAACATTGATTTTTGTATTAAACCTGGGGTTGATATATCAGAAGAATATTTAGCCCATAAAATCTGAGACTGTAATTCCATAGGTATTTCAACCATACCGATTCTAAGTCCAGGCATTAAAATTTTTGAAAAACTCTTTATGTAGATTACCCTGTTATTTTTGTCATAACTCTTAAGTGGAAGATTATCTTCTGAGTCAAAAGGAAAATCACTTATGAAGTCATCTTCTAGTATATAAAAATCATACTCCTCTGACAACTCTATTAATTTTTTCTTTTTATAAGTTGAATAAGATATTCCTGTTGGATTTTGAAAATTAGGCATAACATATATTAATTTTGGTTTGATTTTTTCAAGTTTAAGTTTTAATATTCCAATATCAATTCCATCATCCAACATCGGTATTGATATTACTTTCGCACCTCTACTTTTAAAAACCTCCAATGCACCATTATATGTTGGTTCTTCTACAAATACAACATCTGAATAATTTATAAGCCCCTTACATACTATATCTATACCTTGTTGAGCTCCAGATATAATTTGTATATTTTCTATATTTGTATTTATTTTTCTGTCTTTTAAATACTCACATATCTTATCTCTTAATTCTATAGAGCCCTTACCTTCGTCATAATTAAAAATAGAAGGCCCATCATTTTCAAGCGCCATATTTATAGCTTTTTTATAATCATCAATAGGAAACATATCTGCTGATGGATTTCCACTATCAAAGTGTATTAATCCCTCTTTTTTTTCTATTGTTTTCTTTTTTTTAAGTTTTATGTTTGAAGCAAATGTTCCACTGCCCACGATTTTATATATGTATCCTTCATTTTCTAGAAGTTCATAGACTTTTACTATTGTTGCATTATTCACACCAATATAATCTGCTAATTTTCGTATTGGTGGCAGTTTTTCATGTTCTTTTATATCATTGTCTATTATTAATTTTTTTATGTAGTTGTAAATCTGCAAATACTTACTACTACCTTTATTTAATTCTATTTTATATTTTTCCATTTTCTACCCCTATAGTCTATATATCAACATTTTTTGTAAATGCTAATTTATATTTTAAAGTATTTAATATGTATAATATATTATATACCAATTTTTTAAAAAGAGAAAATTCTATGTGCTAGATTATTAAATCTATCTTAAGATACTTTTATAATATGAATGATTAATAACACTATTCTAAAATTAATTTATTTAGGAAGTGATAGATATGAAAAAATACAATAGAGTCTTTGTCTTA
>NZ_JADPET010000187.1 GCF_015667935.1 Clostridium sp. 1001270J_160509_D11
ACTATAAATATGTCTTTAAGCATATTTATAGTTATATAAAATAAATGGGGGAGTAATATGAAATCAATAAAATATTATAAAAAACTAGGATTAACATCACCAGATGAAATATTTGAACACTTAATAAATACTTTAAAAGATAGCATATATACATGGGATTATTTCACAGACTTTGGAAAGTCCATATCAAATGCCGAAAAGTATAAAAAAGAATTAAATCAATTAAATGAATTACTAAATAAAGATGAAATAAGTATAGAACAAAAATTTTTACAAATAGTAAATAATAATTATAAAACTAAAGAAGCATTATTATTACTGTTAGCTTTAAGAAAAGATAAATTAAAAGATGTTGCAATAATAGAAGATTTTGAAACATTAAATAGTAGAAATAAATATTCGTTATTTACAAGTAAAGTAACTTTAACTAAAGATGAAGAAAAAGATTTATTAAAATTTTTTGAAGAATCAGGGTTAAAAAAATTCTTTGTAAATAAAGAAGTAAATAGTTTACTAGATTATTGTAAAGGTGTTGAGGTTGGAATGGATACCCATGCAAGAAAAAGTAGAACAGGTGAATCTATGGAAACTATATGTGAAACATATATAAAAAAATTATGCGATAAATATGGATACAGCTACATAAGACAAGCTACAGCAGTTAAAATAAAAGCTGAGTTTGGAAGAACAATACATTTAGATAAGATTAATAGAAGATTTGATTTTGCAATAAATACACAAAATAATTGTTATTTAGTAGAGGTTAATTACTATAGTGTCGGAGGTTCAAAATTAAAAGCAACTGCTGGAGAATATAAAGAATTAAGTGATATGTTAAGTACTCAAGGTTTAGGATTTATATGGTTTACGGATGGAAAAGGATGGAACACAGCAAAAACTGCTTTAAGAGAAACTTTTGAACATAATGATTATATTTTTAATCTAGATATGATAGGAGACGGTATACTAGAAGAGGTTATAAAATAAAACTATAGTATTAAAAAAAATAAAGGGTATTAGTTGTAATAGAAAGTCAAAAATAAATTATATATATTTAAATAAGTGACTACGAAAGGAAAGACATGATGCAAGGAATTAAGATGAAGCCCTTTATAAAATGGGCAGGAGGAAAAACTGAATTATTACCAGTACTTGAAGACAATCTGCCACAACAAATAAGAGAAAATAAAGAAATTGATACATATATAGAACCCTTTGTAGGAGCAGGTGCTTTCTTTATATATTTAGCATCAAATTATAAATTTAATAAAATAATAATTAATGATGTGAACCATAAATTAATTAATGTGTATAGAGTTATAAAAGAAAGTTATGATGAACTTATAAAAGATTTATTATGTATGAGAGAAGAGTATTTAAATTACTCAGAAGAAGAAAAAAAAGAAATGTATTTAAGAATACGAGATGAATTTAATGATTGGGAAAATACTAATAAGATAAAACAGGCAGCCAATTTTATTTTTATAAATAAGACTTGTTTTAATGGATTATATAGAGAAAATAAAAAAGGTGGATATAATGTCCCATGGGGGAAACATCAAAATCCATCAATTTTTGATTTGGAGCAATTAAAAAATATAAGCAGACTATTGAACCTTAAAAATGAGTCTGGTGAAGATAAAGTAACTATATTATGTGGAAATTATAAAGGTGTGGATAAATATATTACTAAAAACACTTTAGTTTATATGGATCCACCATATAGACCTATAACAGAAAGTGGATTTACCGCATATAATAAAGGCGGATTTAATGATGATAGTCAAGTCGAACTAGCAAACTTCTTTAAGCAAATAAGTGATAAAGGTGCTTATTCAATGCTTAGTAATTCTGATCCTAAGAACTTTGATGAAAATGATGAGTTCTTTGATGATTTATACTCTGACTTTAATATTGAGAGGGTATATGCAAGTAGAATGATAAATTCTAAAGGAAGTGGAAGAGGAAAAGTTAGCGAAATATTGGTTACAAATTATTAAAAACAAAAGAACTATTATTACATTAAATAGTAGTTCTTTTGTTTTTTATTTTTATAAATTTAAAAAGTGTAAAGGTATCTCATTAAAATAATAATGACAATTTTGTAAAATGATGTAATCTAGAGTATCAGAATATTTAGAGTGTTTAAACCAATCATTTAATATATAAATATATTCTACCTTTATATCGATTGGTGAAAATAATTTTTCATATTCCCATTTCTTAAATCCACAAGTTTGTAATTTTTCATCAACAGAACCTTCACTATTTTGGAATTTCTTTTCCAATATATATATTGTGTTATTATTTAGGTTATAAAATGCATCATCAGGTAATAATTTTTTTGATATAATATCTTCAAAATTAATACCTCTTGGTTTTAAAATATTTTTATATAACTTATGTTTTGGAGCTGAAATTCCTATTTTTTTATTATTCTGGTATACATCAGAATCATTTTTAATAGTGTAACCTTTGTTTATTAATGCATCATTTAATGACGTGGTTTGTTCAAAGTGTAATCCATTTATATTGGTTTTACTACCACCACCGTGTTTATTTGGTAAGTTTGCCATAGTAAATTCCCCCTTTTCATGTTAAAGTTTATTAATTATAAATTATTATGGTTAACTATTTTTACCATATATAGAGAGGAATTTCAATATATAATAATGTATGAACAAATATTTGGTTATATAATACATATATATTGTTATTAGTAATTAAAAATAATTTAACCAAGGAGATACAAATGGGGGAAACAGGAAAATTTTATTCATGGGAGATAGTAAACGACATAACAGCCATAAAAAACTGTGATAAATCATTTTTTCAACATAGAGGTTCGGGAGTACCAATAGAAATAAGATGGTTTTTCGATTCTGAAAATATGCAAAATGGCGAGCAAAGACCACTTATCTTAATATATAAGAATAATGAATATAAAGCACATATAGAAATGGAAAGTTCTCAGCTTTCAAGAACACGTATGTTTTGGAAAGCTGATCTAAAAAAAGAATTTGATGAAGTATTAAAAGATTATAGATTAAAATCGGGAAAAGAAAGTGGATATCCAGCAATAAAATTCACAAAAATATCTAGCGATACATATAAAGTTGAATTTATAAAAATAGATTCATTAAATGATGAGAATATAAATCCACTTGAAACAATTGAAATTGAAAATAGAGTGGAAGGAAAGCTAAAAAAGATTTATACAACAAAGTATGAAAGAAGCCCTCAAAATAGAAAAAAAGCTATACAAATACATGGAACTAGATGTATGGTGTGCGATTTTGATTTTGAAGAAGTTTATGGAGAGTTAGGGAAGGATTTTATAGAAGTTCATCATACTAAACCTCTTTATAGTTTTGATGGAGAAATTATTATAAATCCTGAGGAAGATTTAGTTTGTTTATGTTCAAATTGTCATAGAATGATACATAGGAAGAGGGATAAAATTTTATCGGTTGAAGAATTAAAAGATATAATAGAAAGTCAAAGTATATTTGCATAAATTATATATAAATTCAAGAAAAACTGCTGTAGAAAAAATTCAATTTTTCGCAGCAGTTTTTATATAAAAATAAATCGAACATACATTCGCAAAAACACTTGCGTATATCGAACATATGTGCTATTATAAAAATACAAATGACAAAGCGCAAGAATTTATATAAAAATATAGATTAATAAATAACGCACTCTCAAAAAAATTAAAATAAAACATCCAACAAAAGCTTGTAGTATTCTACAAGCTTTTTTCCTACCTAAAATGTATAATCTAAAGTTAAATCTTCTACTAAGCTGCGGCCTAGTTCTCTAGCCATTTCAGGGTATTTACTATTTTCCATGTCTTCTCTTTCATGGCAAGAATACGCTAATACTTGTCCCATATCTTCAAACCTTAAATAGCGGCAAAGAGTTTCGTAGTGAAGTTTAAGTGGATCCATTGCCCATTCTTGTTTATCTCCACAAGCAGCTAATAATACTGCCTTTTTAGGGAATTTTCTGATTTTCTTGTTTATAGAGAAGAAACGATCGATTGCCGTTTTTAATTGAGTAGATATCCCAAAGTAATATACAGGAGTTACAAAGGCGATTAAGTCTGCCGATAGTATCTCTGGATAAAGTCTAGTCATTGCATCATCAGATACGCATTTATTAGTCCCATTCTTTTGGCAGTGATGGCATCCAATGCATGGTCTTATATTTAATATTCCTGTATCAAAACGAACGACTTCATGCCCTGCCTCTTTTGCCCCTTTTGCAAATTCATCAGCTAATAATGATGTAGTCCCTTTACTCCTAGGACTCCCAGTTAAAATTAATATTTTCATGTAGATTCCCCCTTTAATTGAAATTGTAGAATTGACTTATATTATAGTGAATTTAGTGTTAATTTCAGCTAACAACAAAATTATGCTGACAACAAAAATTATATTATCAATTACCCCTATATATTAATAATATCTAAATTTTTAAAAAAGTAAATGTATATTTATAAGTATTATAAAA
>NZ_JADPET010000188.1 GCF_015667935.1 Clostridium sp. 1001270J_160509_D11
TGTGATAATAAGGATTTGTAATCAATAAATACGTTGAAATTAAGCCATTTTAGAAAGAGAAGTTTTATTTTTAGAGCGAATTTAAGAAATTTTCTAAAAATAATATAATTATTACAATAATTAAAATGCCTATTTTTCTATAATAATAGTATAAACATTATACAAATCTAAAATATATTGAAAGGGAGAAAATCCCTATATTCAATATAATCAAAATAATGTGAATCCCACAATTGTATAGTTTTATTTGATCTATTTAATGGGTCGTGTAATACGCCTCTTGTCAACTTTTACGACCCAGAGAAATTTTTAAGTTTATATCTATAGGAGGTGGAGTTAATTTTACGGTAAAGTAGATAAAATAATTTAGTTTAAAAGGGTTATGAAAAATATATAAAAAGTAAACAAATATAAAAAAATAAAAATTTAAAAGTAAAGTAATATAAAAAATTAAATGACATTATATATAAAATTAAATAAAATCACAATATTATAGCTACAATAAAAAAATTATGTAAACAAAACTCTAATTAATAGAGAATTTGTATTAAATTTGGTTATGAAAAAACAATTAGGGGGAATATCTTATGATTATAGTTGGTGAATTGATAAACTCAAGTAGAAGAGCAATAAAAGAAGCGATTGATAAAGGCGATATCGAATATATAAAACAAGTAGCTGTTGACCAAGAAGAAGCTGGAGCTACATATATAGACGTAAACGCCGGTACATTTGTAGGAACTGAGACTAAACACTTAAAATGGATGATTGAAAATATTCAACAAGTAGTTGATATACCATGTTGTATAGATTCTCCAGATCCAAAGGCCTTAGAAGCTGCTTTACAAATACATAAAGGGACTGCAATGATAAACTCCATATCTTTAGAAGAAGATAGATACGACGCTGTACTTCCAGTTGTAGCAGGAACTGATTTAAAAATAGTCGCTTTATGTATGAGCTCAGAAGGAATGCCTGAAACTTGTGAACAAAGATTAAAAATAGCTGATAAATTAGTAAATGGTTTAGTTAAAAACAACGTACCAATCGACAATATATATGTAGACCCATTAGTTCAACCTATAGGTACTGACGATACTTATGGATTTGAATTTTTAGACTCTGTAGCAGCTATTACGACTGAATTTAAAGGAATTCATACAATGTGTGGACTAAGTAATATATCATTTGGGCTTCCAGAAAGAAAATATATAAACAGAAACTTCGCAGTAATGGCTATTGCTAGAGGTCTTGACGGACTTATTATAAATCCACTTGATAGAGATATGATGGGAAGCATTGTTACAGCAGAAATGCTTGCAGGTAGAGATGAATATTGTGCAGAGTACCTTCAAGCATTTAGAGCTGGTATAATTGGAAATCCTAAACAATTAAATACTTTATAAATATGTAAATATTATTGAAAATTTGTTAAAAGTGTTGTTCTAGTTTAAATAAGGGCAACACTTTTGCTTTTAAATAACAAATTTAGACAAAAAATTCGCTATGCTCATAACACCAACGAATCAAAGATTCCGTTGATTAAAAAATTAAAAATTGAATACTAAAAATCTTACAATTTTATATGGTTTTAACTCTTATGTTTTTGGAGTAGTACCTTTTCTGCTAGTTTTGCAGCTGACGCCGCATCTGCAGTGTAGTAATCGGCATTTATTCTTTTGGCAAAGTTGCTTGTTACTGGGGCTCCGCCTATCATAAATATGTATTTATCTTTTATGCCTGCTTTTCTAAATTCTTTTATAACTTCGCTGATTTCGGGCATAGTTGTTGTAAGCAAGGCGGAAAGACAGACTAAGTCAGCGTTTACTTCTTCGGCCTTTTGTATAAAATCTTTTGCTGATACATCTACTCCTAAATCATAAACATCAATGCCAATGCCACGAAGTGTAATTTTGACTAAGTTTTTGCCGATATCGTGGATGTCTCCTTTGACAGTACCGATTACGGCAGTGCCTATAAATTGTGCACCAGTTAAAGATAAGAGAGGTTCTAAAACTTTTATACCTGCAGTCATTGCTTTACCGGCAAGTAACATCTCGGGTACGTAGATTTCATTATTCTTAAATTTTATACCTACTTCATTTAAAGCTGGGATAAGACCTTTGTTTAATATAACAGAGGCGTCTATACCATCTGCTAGAGCTTCTTGAACGAGTTTATTAGTCATTCGGGCGTTACCCTTTTGTACATTTTGTGAGAGCTTACTAAAATCCATATTATAACCTCCTATAAACCTATAAGTAACGAAATATTTATAGTATTTGTTACTAGTTGATATTTTCTTATATATAATTAAATTATAGGTAGAAAATGAGATATAATCTATCACTTATTAGTATATAAAATTGTAAAATTTTTAGAAATGAATAAAGTCTGGAGGGAATAAAAATGAAGGAAAATAAAATTAATGTAAAGATAATACTTGAAGATGGTGAAAAGGTATGTAAGGCCAATATAGGCGACAATCTTTTAGATGTTATAAGAAAAAATAATATAGATTTTGATACACCATGTAATGGAAACGGTAGCTGTGGTAAATGTAGATGCAGATTGAGAGAAAATACAGAAATAGGAGTATCAAGTAAAAAGCATTTGAGTGAAGCTGAATTAAATTCTGGTGTAAGGCTTGCTTGTGATACTAAAGTTATGAATGATTTGACAGTAGAGCTTTCAAACAAAATCAAAGATATGACTGTTTTGATAAGCGGTGTAGAAAAAGAATTTAAAATAAACCCTTCTATTAAAAAACACTACATAGTGTTAGAAAAACCTACTTTAGACGACCAGAGAGACGATTTAATGAGAATAAAAGACTTCTTAAAAGAATCCTTTAATTTAGAAAATATAGATATAGATTTAAATATACTTAGAAAAATACCTAAAGCAATTAGAAAAGACGATTATAAGTTTACTATAACTTTATTTGACAACAAAATTATAGATATCGAGCCATCAGATACAACAAAAGACAACTATGGTCTAGCAATCGATATAGGTACTACTACAATCGCTGTATATTTGATGAGTCTTTATGACGGACGCCAAATAGATGTAATTTCTGAGGTTAATAATCAAAGAAATTACGGTGCAGATGTTATATCTAGAATCAATTATACGATAGAAAATTCTGATGGACTTAAAAAACTTAAAGCTTCTATAGTGAGTCAAATCAACGACATAGTTAAAAATATAGGCAAGAAAAACAATATAAATATAGATAATATATACGATACAGTAATAGTTGGAAATACTACTATGATTCACCTTCTTTTAGGAATAGATCCAGAATATATAGCAAAAGCACCTTATATTTCAGGATTTACTGAAGCTATGAATTTCAGTCCAAAAGATATAGGATTTAGCTTCAAATCAAATATAAGTATAATGCCGGGCGTATCTAGTTATGTCGGCAGCGATATAACAGCAGGTATATTGTCTTCTGGTATGTTGGAATCAGAAAAATACTCATTATTACTAGACTTGGGGACTAATGGAGAGATGGCACTAGGTAACAAAGACGAGGTTATAACTTGTTCCACTGCGGCTGGGCCTGCGTTTGAAGGGGCAAATATTAAATACGGTGTAGGAGGCATTTTGGGAGCTATAAGTGAGATAGATTTATCTAAAAAAAATAAGATAAAGACAATTGGAAATAAACCACCTTGCGGTGTGTGCGGTTCAGGGGTTTTAGATGCCGTTTCTGAGATGATTAAATACTCATTGATAGACGAAACTGGTAGGATGTTTGATGAAGAAGACGACGACTTTGAATTTGAAGAATATGAATATTTGACTAAAGATTTAGTAGAAATTGACGGTATGAAGCAATATATTTTGGCTAAAGATCAAAATGGAGATATTATATCATTTACTCAAAAGGACATAAGAGAAGTTCAACTTGCAAAGGCTGCTATTAATGCTGGTATACAGATATTAGTTAAGGAAAAGAATTTAGATTTTAACGATATAGAATGTCTATACTTAGGCGGTGGATTTGGAAACTATATGAATGTCAAAAGTTCGCTACAAATAGGTATGATACCTCTAGAATTAGATGGAAAGATTAAATCCATCGGAAACTGTGCAGGTAGTGGGGCAAAAATGTACTTATTGTCTAAGGAATATAGAAATTTAATAGTAAATAAGATAAATACATCAAAATATATAGAATTATCTAATAGAAAAGAGTTCCAAGAATACTTTGTAAATGGAATGATGATGGAGAGAATCTACGAGCCAGCACAAAAATCTCAAACAGAAGAAGCTGCTGTAAGCTCAATTTAATATGCGTTTTGGATACAAATATAATAAATATTTTCGCAGTAATCTAAAAATACCTGATACGTATCCACCGTATTCAGCAGTTTCACTTACTGAATAGTTCATTCTTTCAAGTCCACCTTCATACATT
>NZ_JADPET010000189.1 GCF_015667935.1 Clostridium sp. 1001270J_160509_D11
TCTGTATTACTTGTAAATTATAAATTTTAATTTGTTAAAAAATATATGTGGTTTAAATGTTATATTTTAATTTGTGAATTGTTATATTCATTTATACCTCAAGTATACTAAAGATAGTATTTTAATTTGCACACATATTTATTAAAAGAATAAAAATTCTATTAATCTATATCTATTAAAATCTCATTATTAGCTTTATTTAATGCAATTTCAAGCTCTAAGATTTCTTCATTTCTATCTTCTAAATACTTTTTCAACTCTTTTTTATTAAAATTCGGTTCTTTAACTCTATAATAAACAGAAGTTGCCGCTGCATCTACTTTTCTTTCTTTTGATGATTTAACACCATCTAAAATATTTTCAAAATTATTGACTTGCTCTCTTAGATATTTAATTCTATTTAATGTGCCTTGAAGGCTTAGCTTACCGTTTTTTGTTTCTATATAATTTTCATTATTTGCCTTAGATATATTAGTTTTTATTGTAGAAATCTCTTGACCTAATTCTATTATAAGCTCAAATTCTCTATTAAAGTCGACAACCTCATTACAATCATATCTAGTTCCATCTGATTCTAATATATACTCTTGTACTATATTTTCAAGTTTCATCATAGTATACATTTTATCTCTGTATATTCTCTCTAATTCAGATACTCTTAACATTGCTTGACTTATTGTACTTCTTTCCATAATATATTCCTCCACAAGTTTTAAATTATTTTTTCTTAAAAACGTATGTAATTCCTATTATAAATAAAATTGTAAGTAAATAAGATAATATATAATTATAGCTACTAGTTGCCTGTGATAATAATATTAAAATAATTGCAACTAATTCTAAAGATGAAAATAATATATTCTTAGCTATTTCAACAAATAGCCCGAAAAATATCCATACTATCTTCATATCCCCACTTACATTATTAAAGCCATTTTTATAATCTAAAATAGTGCCTGTAATAATATTTCTAAAATAATTTCCAAATACAACTACTCCATTTTTAATTCCTTCAACTAATCCTAGATCATTTTTTAATTCAAATCCTACATTTTGTTTATAACTTGTTATATATTGATTTGAAATATTCTCTAATCTAGTTAATGAAGTATATCTATTTAACCTACTAGAATTAAAGATTTTACTTTGACCTGTATAGTTAACAGTAAGTGGCATAAATAGAGAACAAATTAATAAAATCAATATCAAAAATATAATTGGTTTCTTTTTCAAATTAAATTTCCCCCTATTATTTTACATGTTTATAATTATATCATAAGTTATTAATTTTTAGTTGTTTATATGATTTTTTTATAAAATTATGATACCTGTTTTAAGCTTTGTAAAAACAAAATGGACTAATTTTATTAAGATTAGCCCATTTTTTATTATTTATATATTTCTATATTATGAAATAAAACTTTTTCATTTCCTTTATTCATATATATGTGATTTAATCCCCCGCCAAATTTTAAACTGTCTCCTTTATTTAATTCATATACCTCTTGCTCTACTTGGATAGTCAATGTCCCTCCTGATACGAGAATCATTTCTTCTAAGACGTTTTTATGTATAGCTGATACATGACTACAATCTGGATATAATTCTACTAAAAATACATCTATCCCATTTTTCGAATCAAATGGAAATATAGGATATATTATCATTTTACCATTTTCCTCTTTAATTGGATGTATTTCGTCTTTTTTTACTAAAACTAGTTGATTTCTATTATCGTCCAATAAAGATATAAAATTAACTTTTAATCCAGATGAAATCTTCCATAATGTCGATATAGTTGGACTTGATTCTCCTCTTTCAATTTGCCCTAGCATAGCTTTACTAACGCCTGTCAATTTTGATGCTTCATCTAAACTCAACCCTAAACCATTTCTCAATCGTCTAAGATTTTGTCCCACTTTTGGAAGTTGTGACATAATAAATTATCTCCTTGCTTTTTATTTATAACTACTTAATTATAATAAGTATTCCCCCTTTTATATACTATCATGTATATTTCTATCATTATACTATACTTTTACCCGGATATGTATATTAATCGAGTATATTTTTGAATTTTCTAAATATATATTTGTATGTATATTTATATATAGTTTTTCTCGCTAATTAATTCTCACTCGTTTGACATTGATAAAAATCTTATATACCATTTTATTAATAAATATAAAATATATAAAGTCTAGGAGGATAATAGAAATATGAATAAAATAAAAGTAGCATTGATACAAATGCATGTCGAAGAAGATAAAGATAAGAATTTACAGACAGCTAGAAAATTTGTAAATAAGGCTGCTAATGATGGTTGTGATTTAGCAATTCTTCCAGAGATGTTTACTACTCCTTATAAAACAAGTAACTTCCCATTATATGCAGAATTTGAAGGTGAAAAATCATTTATAGAACTTTCTAATATGTCGAGAGAAAATAATATATATTTAGTAGGTGGCTCTATCCCTGAAAAAGATTTAAATAATCTAGTTTATAATACTTCATATGCATTTGATAGAAGTGGAGAAAAAATAGGAAAACATAGAAAAGTTCATTTATTCGATATAGATGTAAAAGGAGGACAAGCATTTAAAGAATCTGATACATTGACACCTGGCGATAATATTACTGTATTTAATACTGAGTTTGGAAAAATAGGACTTTGTATTTGTTTTGATTTTAGATTTCCCGAACTTGGAAGATTAATGGCACAAGATGGTGCAAAAATTATAATTGTTCCCGCTGCCTTTAATATGACTACAGGTCCTGCCCATTGGGATTTAATGTTTAGATCACGAGCTGTAGACAATCAGGTTTATACAATAGGTTGTGCACCTAGCAGAGATGTTGATAGTTGTTATATATCATATGGCAACTCTTTAGTTGTATCTCCTTGGGGCGATATTTTATATAAAATGAATGAAAAAGAAGGATATAAAATAATCAAATTAGACTTAGATTATGTAGACAAAATTAGAAAAGAACTCCCACTTCTGTCTGCTAGAAGAGTTGATTTATACAAATAAAAAAATTCGCTTCGCTCATGGCGCCAACGAATCGGAGATTCCGTTGCTTTAGTTAATATGTTGGAAATTATACATTATCCACAAACCGGATAATATATAATTTCCTTAAGATTAAAAAATCCCCTTGTTAAAACAAGGGGGTATTTTTTACGCTCTTTTTCTTTTAAAATCAACTTTTTTTACATTATTTTTATTGTTTTTTGTTTGTAATGTATTTGGTTTTAAATCCATTAATATCTCTAAATCCTCTGGATATAAAGTTATCCCTTGAGAATATAATTTATCTATTAAAGTTGCATTGCTCACTATATGATTTTCTATTAAAGCTTCATATGCCATTTTTAGTAATGATGAGTCAGTTAATTTAAACTTATCATCTAGTGGTTCAACTTTATTCCAACCTCTTTGTTGCCAATCGTTAAGTAGATAATTGTATTTTTTATAGCTTATTACACCTAGACTATATGCTCTATAAACTAATAAACTAACAGGTACTGCCCATTTAGCTTTTAGATTAACAAAGTCTTCTAATTCATTTGCTTCTTGAATACTATTTAAAAATGCTTGTTTTGGAAGTAAAAATTCAGCAGCAAATTCTTCACAGTCAAATTTCTTTAAAGGTATATTTAGTATATCACTAACTATATATCCTAATTCACAAGCTAAGTCATGATTTCTTATAGGCGCAATATTTTTATCTCCACCTAAAGCAATAACATATTTTGTATTTTTATCTACTGATTGCTTTTGAGTAAAAGGACTTGCACCCCTTCTATTAACATTCATATAGCTTATTATTATACCTTTTGCCGTCATTATATCACCTAAATTTAAAGGTGTTGGTTTTTCGTCATCCCATAAGTCCCAATGCTCTCTTATTTTTTGAGAAAGAACTTCCATAGAATCTCCTCTATGTAAATTATTAGGTAAGTCTAGTTGTGGGAAACCTATATAATCTTCAAAGAATAAAAATAATTTTCTTAACATAATTAATTTTTCTTTGTATGATATTTCTTCCATTCTTGGCAGTGTAGAATTTGGATTAAAGTGTGAATCCTCTACTAAAACTTTTATATTTTCATTATCATAGAAATATTCTCTTGGAAAATGAAGTATATTAGATAATTTTAATGCATTTTCTAAAGTTGGTTTATATTTATTTTCTTCAAAAGCTAATATATCTTTTTTATTTATATTTGTTTCTTTTGCTAAAATATCTATACTTTTGCCTCTATATACCCTAGCAATTTTTAATCTTTTTCCATTAAATAAATCTTATAGTTCCTGTTTTTCCTCTCATAACTACAGATTCTGTTTTTGCCTTATTTCCGCCCATATTAACAACAC
>NZ_JADPET010000018.1 GCF_015667935.1 Clostridium sp. 1001270J_160509_D11
ACTATGATTATATAAAAAGTTAAGGAGTTTAATGTATGAGTGCTCAAAAGAGAATTGAAGAATTGATAAATTTAATAAATTATCACAATGACAAATATTATAATCAAGATTCACCAGAGATAGAAGATTTTGAATATGATAATTTAATGAAAGAATTAATCAAGTTAGAAGAAGAAAATCCAGAATTAAAAAGAAATGATTCACCATCAAATAGAGTTGGTGGGAAACCATTAGACAAGTTTGAACAAGTTGTACATAAAATACCGATGCTTAGTCTTTCTAATGGATATTCATGGGAAGATTTAAAAGATTTTGACTCAAGAGTTAGAGATGCAGTAGGGCAAGATGTTGAATATGTAGTTGAATTTAAAATAGATGGTCTATCAGTAGGACTTAATTACAATAATGGAATATTTGAAAATGGTGCTACAAGAGGAAATGGTACTGTTGGAGAAGATATTACTAAAAACTTAATGACTATAAAAAATATACCTCTTAATATAGATGAAAAAGACGAACTTACAGTAAGAGGAGAGGTTTATATATCTAAAAAGGATTTTGAAGCAATAAATAAAATCCAAGAAGAACAAGACCAACCTTTATATGCCAATCCAAGAAATTTAGCTGCGGGGTCTTTACGTCAACTAGATTCTAAATTAACAGCTAAAAGACCTCTAGATATATTTATATTTAACTTAGAGGATATGAATTCTAAACAATTTAAAACACATAGCGAATCATTAGAATACTTAAAAACATTAGGTTTCTCAGTAAGCCCAGATTTTAAAGTATTCAAGACTATGGATGAAGTAATAGAACATATAAAATATTGGACTGATCATAGAGAAGATTTAGAATTTGGAATAGATGGAATGGTTATAAAAGTAAATAACCTAGCTCAAAGAGAGCAAATGGGTTATACTGCGAAAAGTCCAAGATGGGCAATTGCATATAAATTCCCAGCAGAAAGAAAACAAACAAAATTATTAGATATAGTTGTGGAAGTTGGTAGAACTGGAACAATAACGCCAACAGCAGTTTTAGAACCGATAAGACTTGCCGGAACAACAGTAAGTAGAGCAACACTTCACAATGAAGATTATATAAATGAAAAAGATATAAAAATAAACGATACAGTATTAGTTCAAAAAGCAGGGGACATAATACCACAAGTAGTTGAAGTTATAAAAGAGAAAAGAACAGGTGATGAAATAACATTTAACATGCCAGAAGAATGTCCAGTATGTGGTGAGCCTACAGTTAGACTAGAAGGAGAAGCAGCAGTTAAGTGTATAAATATATCTTGTCCTGCACAAATTAGAAGAGGAATTATCCATTTTGCATCTAGAGAAGCTATGGACATAGACGGATTAGGAGAATCTATAATCACTTTATTATTAAAAGAAGGATTAATAAAAGATATAGCGGACTTATATTACCTTAAAAAAGAACAAATATCAGTTCTTGAGAGAATGGGTGATAAATCAGCGACTAATTTAATCAATGCCATAGAAAAATCAAAAGAAAATGATTTATGGAGATTTATAAATGGACTAGGTATAAAACTAATAGGAACAAAAGCTGCAAAAATATTAGCAAGTGAATTTAAAGATTTAGATAAATTAATGAATGCAACAGAATCAGAATTAATAAACCTAGAAGAGTTTGGTCAAACTATGGCAGATAGTGTAGTAGAGTTCTTTAAAGAAGAAAAAAATATATCAGTTATAGACAAACTAAAAGCTGCAGGGGTAAATACTAAATTAATTGAATCAGGAAATGAAGATATACCGAAAATATTTGAAAAAATGAAGATAGTTTTAACTGGAACTCTTCCAACATTAAAACGAAATGATGCTAAAGAAATGATAGAACAAAGAGGTGGAAAGGCTACTTCAAGTGTAAGTAAATCTACATCTTTCGTTTTAGCAGGTGAAGAAGCCGGCTCTAAACTGACAAAAGCTAATGATTTAGGCATAAAAGTTATAGACGAAGATAAATTTTTACAATTAATAAATTTAAAAACTAACGAAGAGGTTTTAAGTAATTTATAAAATTAATCAAAAACGTCCGTTAATAACTTCATCATCCTTATATAAAAGTTGATTTTACCTTATAAATGTAGTAAATTAGTCAAAGTAGTGATAGAATTATTTAGAGAATGAAGTTATTTAACGGAATTTACGAATTTAATATTCAAGAGAAGTATTTGATTTTAGAAAGGAAAAAACATGACTAGAATTGATGGTAGAGAGTTTGATCAAATTAGGGATTTAAAAATAACTAGAAATTATACAAAATATGCAGAGGGGTCTGTATTTATAGAAATGGGTGATACAAAAATATTATGTAATGCATCTATAGAGGATAAGGTTCCTCCCTTTCTAAGAAACACAGGAACTGGATGGATAAATGCAGAGTATTCTATGTTACCTAGATCGACTCAACAAAGAAAAATAAGAGATGCATCTAGAGGTAAAATAGATGGTAGAAGTCAAGAAATACAAAGATTAATAGGTAGGGCTATTAGGTCAGTAATTGATTTAGAAAAATTGGGAGAGAGAACTATCTGGATAGATTGTGATGTAATACAAGCAGATGGTGGTACTAGAACAGCATCAATCACAGGGGCATTTGTAGCTGTATTAGACGCTATAAATAAATTACATAAAGATAAAGTAATAAAACATATGCCAGTTAGAAACTTTGTATCAGCAATAAGTGTTGGTATAGTAGATGGAGAATATTTACTTGACTTATGTTATGAAGAAGATTCAAAAGCACAAGTAGATATGAACATAATAATGACTGATAAAGGTGAATTTGTTGAGTTACAAGGAACAGGGGAAGAATGTCCTTTCTCAAGAAAAGATTTAGAAAAACTTCTAGAGCTAGGAGAAAAAGGTAATAAAATGTTACTAAAAGCTCAAAGGGAAGCTTTAGGTGAAATAGCTGATGAGATTCTAGGTGTGGATTATGGTAATGACGTAGTTATAGCTACAGGAAATACACACAAATTAGAAGAAATAGGTGACATATTAAAGGACTTAGATTATAATATATATTCATTGAAAGATGTCGACCTTGGTGGACTAGAAATCGAAGAAAATGGTAAAACATTTGAACACAATGCCTTAATAAAAGCTAGAGAAGTTGCAAAAAGAACAAAAATGATAACTATAGCTGATGATTCTGGCCTTGAAGTTGATGCAATAGGTAAAAAACCAGGCATATATTCTGCTAGATATGCAGGAGAAAATGCTACTGATGAAGAAAATAGAGCAAAACTATTAAAATCATTAGGAAATACACCTATGAGCCAAAGAAATGCTAGATTTGTTTGTTGTATAGCGGTAGTATTCCCAGATGGAAAAGAATTCGTTGTTAGAGGAACTTGCGAAGGAACTATAGGATTTGAAGAAAAGGGAAGCAATGGATTTGGATACGATAACTTATTTATAGTAAACAAATACAATAAAACATTTGCTGAATTGCCAGCAACTATAAAAAATGCTATAAGCCACAGAGCAAACGCACTACAATTAATGAAAGAAGAATTATCAAGAAGAGTAGGAAGATAAATAATATAAAGGTAGTGGATAATAATGAGAATAGGAATAGTTAGTGATACTCATAGATTCACAGCGGCAATGGACAAAGCGATTCCGTACTTAAAATATTGCGACTTGATTGTTCATGCAGGAGATAATATAGATGATTCTTACTATCTAGAGGCTGTGACTGATGTACCAGTTGTTGCTGTAAAAGGCAACTGTGATTTTTATTCTGATCCAGGGAAGGATGAGGAGACGTTTATGGCTGAGGACAAAAAAGTTCTTGTTTGCCATGGACACAATTATGGAATAAAGTATTCTTTAGATGAGCTGCAAAAAAGAGCAGAAGATAAAGAAGCTGATATAGTAATATTTGGCCATTCACATGTACCATATTATAAAGAAAAAGACGGTATTATATTTATTAATCCAGGAAGTACATCTTTACCTAGAGGCGGTTCAAGCAAAGGTATTGGTATATTAGATGTAGAAAATGGAGAAATTACCTATGAAAGGCTAAAAATATAAACCCTCTAATTCTATGGAACACTTGTAAATAAAAAAATGGTTGTGATATAATTAAAGAGTTAGATATTTATTAGAATTAAATTTAAAATTATTCTAAAATGATTACATATATATTTAGGAGGATAAAGTTAGATGAAAGCAGAATTAATTAAAAAAGAAGGTAACGTTGTAAATTTCAAATTAACTATAGACAACGACAAATTTGAAGCTGCTATAAACAAAGCTTACAATAAAAATAAAGGAAGATTTAACATAGCAGGATTCAGAAAAGGTAAAGCACCTAGAAGAATAATAGAAAACAACTACGGAAAAGGAGTATTCTACGAAGAAGCTATAGATATAGTATTCCCAGAAGTATACCCAAGTGCATTAGATGAGTTACAATTAGCTCCAATAGACAGACCAAGCATAGATGTTGAAGAAATAAGCAAAGACAACGGATTAGTATTAGTTGTTGAAGTTGAAGTTCAACCAGAATTCGAATTAGGTCAATACAAAGGTATAGAAGTAGCTAAAGTTGACTATAATGTAACTGAAGAAGAAGTAGATGCTAAATTAAACGAATTACAAGAAAGAGCTTCTAGATTAGTAGATTCAGATAAAGAAATAGAAAATGGAGATACTGCTAACATAGACTTCGAAGGATTCAAAGATGGTGTAGCTTTCGAAGGTGGAAAAGCTGAAGGACACAACTTAGTTATAGGTTCAGGTTCATTCATACCAGGATTCGAAGATCAATTAGTAGGTAAAAAAGCAGGAGAAGAAGTTGACGTTAACGTTACTTTCCCAGCTGACTACCATGCAGAAGATTTAGCTGGAGCTCCAGTTGTATTCAAAGTTAAAGTAAATGGAGTAAAAGTTAAAGAATTACCAGAATTAAACGATGAGTTCGCTCAAGATACTACTGAATTCGATACTTTAGCAGAATTAAGAGCTGACGTTAAAGCTAAAGCTGAAGAAGAAGCTGCTGCAAAAGCTAAAGGTGAAGAAAGAAACGCTGTTGTAGATGCAGTTGTTGCTAACACAGAAATAGAAGTTCCAGAAACTATGGTAAATGCTCAAATAGATAACTCTATAATGGAACTTAACTACTCTTTACAATACCAAGGATTCAGCGTAGAACAATTATTAGAAATGACTGGTAAATCTATGCAAGAATTAAGAGATGAAAAGAAAGAAGATGCTGAAAAATCAGTTAAAGCTTCATTAGTTATAGATGCAATAGCTAAAGCAGAAAACGTAGAAGTAACTGAAGAAGAAGTTGAAGCAGAAGCTGCTAAAATGGCAGAAGCTTACAACATGACATTAGCTCAAATAAAAGAAGCTTTAAAACCATCTGATTTAGAAGATATAAAAGGTCAATTAAGAATAAGAAAAACTATAGACTTCTTAGTTGAAAATGCTGTTATAGCATAATAATAAAATAAAATCTGATTTGTAGTAGTTTTAATAAACTACTACAAATTTATCCACAAAGAATAGAGGGGGTATGAATTATGGCATTAGTACCTACAGTAGTAGAACAAACAGGTAGGGGAGAAAGAGCCTATGATATATATTCTAGACTTTTAAAAGATAGAATTATATTCTTAAGTGATGAAGTAAATGACACTACAGCTAGTTTAGTAGTAGCACAGTTATTATTTTTAGAGGCTGAAGATCCAGATAAAGATATACATCTATATATAAATTCTCCAGGTGGTAGTGTAACAGCTGGTATGGCTATATATGATACTATGCAATATATAAAACCAGACGTTAGCACTATATGCATAGGTTTGGCTGCTTCAATGGGTGCATTCTTATTAAATGCAGGGGCAAAAGGAAAAAGATTTGCATTACCAAACAGCGAAATAATGATACACCAACCTTTAGGTGGAGCAAAAGGTCAAGCTACAGACATAGAAATCCATGCTAAATGGATTCTAAAAATAAGAGAAAGACTAAATCAAATTCTTTCTGAGAGAACTGGGCAACCAATAGAAAAAATACAAGAAGATACAGAACGTGACAACTTTATGAGTGCTCAAGAAGCAAAAGAATACGGTCTAATCGATGAAGTAATAGAAAAGAAGTAATTGAAGAAAGAGCGTAGTTTTAGGAAGAGGTGCTTAATATGTCAAAATATGAAGATAAAAGACAATTAAAATGTTCATTCTGTGGAAAGACTCAAGATCAAGTTAGAAGATTAATTGCAGGGCCAAACGTTTATATATGTGATGAATGTGTTGAGCTTTGTGATGAAATAATACAAGAAGAGATGGAAGAAACTTTAGAAGAAGATACTCTATCTCTGCCAAAACCTAAAGAAATGATGGAAATCTTAAATGATTATGTCATAGGTCAGGAAAGAGCTAAAAAAATATTATCAGTAGCTGTATATAATCACTACAAGAGAATTTACAGCAAAAAAGCAACTTCTAAAGATATAGAAATTCAAAAGAGTAATATACTTTTATTAGGACCTACAGGTTCTGGTAAAACTTTATTAGCTCAAACATTAGCAAAAACATTAAATGTTCCTTTTGCTATGGCAGATGCTACATCTTTAACAGAAGCTGGTTACGTTGGAGAAGATGTTGAAAATATTTTATTAAAACTTATCCAAGCTGCTGATTTCGATATAGAAAAAGCAGAAAGAGGCATAATCTATATAGATGAAATTGATAAAATAGCAAGAAAATCAGAAAATCCATCTATCACTAGAGATGTTAGTGGTGAAGGTGTTCAACAAGCATTATTAAAAATACTTGAAGGAACAGTTGCAAATGTTCCACCACAAGGTGGAAGAAAGCATCCTCATCAAGAATTTCTTAAAATAGATACAACAAACGTATTATTTATTCTAGGTGGAGCCTTCGATGGAATAGAAAAAATAATTCAAAGACGTGGGGAAACTAAAACTCTTGGATTTGGAGCAAAAATAGAAAGTAAAAAGAATATAGATTTAGGAAAAATATATTCAAAAGTTCTACCAGAAGATTTACTTAAATTCGGTATAATACCAGAATTTATAGGTAGAATACCTGTTGTTGCAACATTAGAACTACTAGATGAAGATGCACTAATGAGAATATTACAAGAGCCAAAAAATGCTTTAGTAAAACAATATAAAAAATTATTAGAGCTAGATAATGTAGAGTTAGAGTTTGAAGACGAAGCGTTGAGAGCTATTGCTAAAAAAGCTATCGATAGAAATACAGGTGCTAGAGGTCTTAGAAGTATCGTTGAAAGTGTTATGATGGAAAGCATGTATGAAGTTCCATCAAGAGACGATATCAAAAAGGTAATAGTAACTAAAAAAGCTGTAGAAGGCGATAGTGAACCAGTAATGGTACTTAAAAATCAAGAAGAAAGTGCATAATAAATATATATTTTAAATATATATATGCATATAAATTGGATTTAAAAAGGAGCTTGTTTAGCTCCTTTTTTTGAACATTAAATTATTGATGAATAGGGTTGGATAATAAAAGTAAAAAATAGTAGTATATTTGTATTTATGTTGAAAATTAAACTATGTAAATATATAATATAAAAAGCAATATAAAAATTTCATTAAGATATATTATTATATAAACATATATTTAGGGAAATTAGTGTATTGTCTATAAGATTTTTAGTAAGACAGCAGAATTGTATAAATAATTTAAGGAGTGAAATTATGGAAAATAAATACACTAAAATAGAACGTAAATTACCATTAATTCCTCTAAGAGGATTAGCAATTTTTCCATATATGATATTAAATTTTGATATAGGTAGAGAAGTTTCATTAAAAGCTTTAGATGAAGCTATGCTTGCTGATGAGTTAATATTTTTAACTTCTCAAAAAGAGGCAGAAATAGATGAACCTACAGAAGAAGATTTCTATCATGTCGGAACAATTTGTAAGGTAAAACAAATGATAAAATTACCTGGGGATACTGTACGAGTTTTAGTAGAAGGTATATCAAGAGGTAAAATAAAAGAAGTTAACCAAGATGCAGGATATTTTGAAGCTGTTGTAGATGAAATAATATATAATGAAACTACAACTCAAAATGATATAGAAATAGAAGCTTTAGTAAGAAATGTTTTAGACTCTTTTGAAGAATATATAAACATAGGAAATAGAGTTTCTCCAGAAATACTAGTATCTTTAGAAGAAATAGAAAATGCAGATAGATTTGTTGATACTATTGCTTCTAATATATACTTAAAACCAGAACAAAAACAAGAAATACTAGAAGAGTTTGACATAGCAAAAAGACTAGAGCTTTTATATTCAATCCTTTTAGAAGAAATAGATATATTAAAAATAGAAAAGAAAATAACTCTAAGAGTTAAGAAACAAATGAATAAGGTTCAAAAAGAATATTATTTAAGAGAACAACTTAGAGCTATACAAAAAGAATTAGGTGATGAAGAAGATATTAATTCTGAAGCAGAAGAATACAGAATTAAACTTAAAAAAATCAAAGCACCTAAAGATACAAAAGAAAAAATAAGTAAAGAAATAGATAAGTTCTCTAGAATATCACCTGCTTCACCAGATGTTTCTGTAAGCAGAAACTACTTAGAAACGATATTCTCATTACCATGGAACAAAGAAACTAAAGACAAATTAGATATTAATAAAGCCAAAGAAGTTTTAGATAATGAACACTATGGTATGGAAAAAGTTAAAGAGAGAATACTAGAATTCTTAGCAGTTAGAACTTTATCTAAATCATTAAAAGGACCAATAATCTGTTTAGTTGGACCTCCAGGGGTAGGTAAAACATCTATAGCTAGATCTATTGCCGCATCTATGAATAGAAAATTCGTGAGAATTTCTCTTGGTGGTGTTAGAGATGAAGCAGAAATAAGAGGTCATAGAAGAACTTATGTTGCTGCTATACCAGGTAGAATCATAAATGGCGTAAAAGAAGCTCAAACTAAGAACCCTGTATTCTTATTAGATGAAATAGATAAAATGGCATCTGATTATAAAGGTGATGTTGCATCTGCAATGTTAGAAGTCTTAGACCCAGAACAAAATAAAAACTTTGTAGACCATTACTTAGAAATACCATTTGATTTATCTAAAATCTTATTTATAACTACAGCAAATAGTTTAAGTACAATACCAGGTCCATTACTTGATAGAATGGAAATAATCGAATTATCTGGTTATATAGAAGAAGAAAAATTAAACATAGCTCAAAAATATCTACTTAAAAAACAAATCGAAGAAAATGGTCTTGAAGAAGGATTTGTAAAAATAGATGACGAGACTATGAGAGATATTATAAATTACTACACTAGAGAAGCTGGTGTCAGAACTCTAGAAAGAACTATCGGCAAAATATGCAGAAAGATAGCTAAAAAATATGTAGAAGACCCAACTTTAACTGAAGTTGTGGTTACAAAAGAAGACCTAGAAGAATATCTAGGAAAAGACAAATATACATTTGATTTAGCTGGTGTTAAACCAGAAATTGGTATGGTTACAGGGCTTGCATGGACTGCTGTTGGTGGAGTAACTTTAAACGTAGAAGTTAATGTACTAAAAGGTAAGGGACAAGTTGTATTAACTGGTCAATTAGGAGATGTAATGAAAGAATCTGCTAAAACAGCAATTTCTTACATCAGATCAATTTCAGATAAATTCAACATACCTGAAGACTTCTACCAAACTAAAGATATCCATATACACATTCCAGAAGGAGCAACACCAAAAGATGGACCATCTGCTGGTGTAACAATGGCTACTGCTGTAATTTCAGCATTAACTAATATACCTGTAAGATGTGATGTTGCTATGACTGGTGAGATAACTTTAAGAGGTAGAGTATTACCTGTTGGTGGAATAAAAGAAAAATTACTTGCAGCACATAGAGCAGGAATCAAAAAGGTATTACTTCCAAAAGATTGTGAAGCTCAATTAGATGAAATACCACAAAACGTAAAAGATCAAATGGAATTTGTATTAGTTAAACATTTAGACGAGGTATTAGAGCATGCTCTAGTAAAAGATGGTGACAGAAATGAAAATTAGAAGTACAGAAATAAAAATGAGTGCAACAAAAAGACATCAATATCCAGCAGAGGAACTACCAGAAATAGCATTAGTTGGTAGATCTAACGTTGGGAAATCTTCTTGTGTAAATGCACTATTAAATAGAAGAAACTTTGCAAGAACTAGTCAGACTCCAGGGAAAACTAGAACTATAAACTTCTATTTAATAAACAATGAATTCTATTTTGTTGACCTTCCAGGATACGGATATGCAAAGGTTGCAAAATCAGAAAAAGACAAATGGGGAAATATAATGGAAACTTATCTAGGAGATAGAGAAGAATTATGTGCTATTTTCTTATTAGTTGATATTAGACATGAACCAACAAATGATGACGTTATGATGTATGAATGGATAAAACACTTTGGATATGAATGTGTTGTAATAGCTACAAAAGCAGATAAAATATCTAGAGGTCAATACCAAAAACACATGAGCGTAATAAGAAAGAAATTACAATTAGAAAAAGAAGAAAAAATAATTCCTATATCTTCAAGCAAGAAAACTGGTGTAGAAGATGTTTGGAACGAAATAGTTAATCAATATAATAAACATGGATATGAAGTAACAGTAGACTAATTTTAACTACTACTTATATTTATTAGTTGATTACAACAATAGAATCTTAATGTATTTTAAACCTATGATGAAATTATTTAAAAAATTTTCGTCATAGGTTTATTTTTTTGTAACAAAAATCAAACTAAATAAATATCTTAATATAGAATTTTTTTTAGGGGGGCTGTTTATGACAGGCAAAATAAGAAAGATGTTTCCAGGGGGAAATACAGCGAATGGATTTTATTCATTTTTTGATTATATAATACCACAAGATGTAAATAGAATTTTTTGCTTAAAAGGTGGTCCAGGCGTTGGAAAATCATCTTTTATGAAAAAAATATCTAAGGAATTTAATAAGATGGGATATGATGTAGAGCTACATTATTGTTCATCTGACCCTAGCTCATTAGATGGAATAGTAATAAAAGAACTCAATGTTGTTATGATAGATGCAACTGCACCTCATACTGTAGATCCTAAAACACCTGGTGCTATTGATGAAATATTAAATTTTGGTGAGTTTTGGGATGGAGAAAAAATAGAACAAAATAGAGATAAAATAAAAGCTTGTAATGAAGATATAAGTGAATGTTTCCAAAGAGCATTTAGATTTTTAAAATCAGCAGAACCTATTTATATAGATGTAGAATCAAAAATTTCAAAGTGCATAGACTTATCAAAATTAAGTAAAGTAACAGATGAATTTCTTGAAAAAATATTTGCTGATGTAGAATTTAGCGGAAAGAAAGCATATGTAAGACATTTATTTGGTTCAGCAATAACGCCAATAGGATATTTAGATTATTCAGATAGTCTTTTTGATGGAGTTGAAAATATATATTATCTAGAAGGAGAAATAGGAAGCGGAAAAACTACATTACTAGAGGCTGTTTATACTAGAGCACAACAAAAAGGATTAGATGTTGAAGTTTATCATTTTCCATTGATAATAGATAAATTGCAAGCTGTATATATTCCAGCTTTAGATTTAGCTGTTACGACTAGTGCTAGATTTAAGGATAAAAAGGAAATTGACTTAAATACATGTATAGATGAAGATAAATTAAAGAAATATATAGATGATGTGAAAATTGATAAAGATTTAGTTGATTATTTAATGAATAACGCTATTTCGAACTTGAAACGAGCTAAATTTAACCATGATATAGTTGAAGATTATTATGTACCTGCTATGGATTTTAATAAGGTGGAATTATTAAAAGATGAAATTATAAATCGAATATTAAAATATAAAAAATAGAAACGGACAGATTTGCAAAAAGGGACCTTTGGGTTCCTTTTTGTTTTGTATTATTAATAAATTATAAGTATATACTTGCGAGAAAGCTGTATTTTATAAGATATTTTCAATTCAGTATAAATTAAAGTAATAAATTTCCAAAATAATGAATACAATGTATTTTTCTAGTACATAATCCAATTAATAAATTTAGAAATGAGGAGTGAAGCTATTGATATCAAGTAATTTATTATCTATTATTCCAGAAAAAATATCAAGAAAATATAAAGTAATACCGATAGAATTAAATGGAGATACCTTAGTAGTAGGTGGAAGTAGAGCTGATTTTAACACTATACAAGATTTAAATATTATAACAAGGAAAAATATTGAATTTAAACAATATCCAGAAGAACAAATAATTAAAGAAATCGAGGCAGCATACGGAAACAATATTGAAGTAGACGAAGATTATGCATATAAGATTTTTGAAACAATATTAGAAAATGCTGTGTCTAAAAATGTAAGTGATATACATATAGAACCTTTTGATAATTACCTCATAATCAGATTTCGTGTAGATGGAGAATTATATGAAGCATTCAGATATACACTTGATTTACATATACCACTGACATCAGTTATAAAGCTAAAATCGGGAATTGATATTACAGAAAAAAGACTTCCCCAAGACGGACGAGCAGATATAAATATAAAAGATAAATTAATTGATATTAGAACATCGACAATTCCAACAACTTATGGAGAAAAGACAGTTCTCAGAATTTTAAACAGAGATAATTTTTTTAAGACGAAAGAAGAAATAGGTTTTTCACAAAAAGCCGTACAAATCATAAATCAAATGATATCAAATAATTCTGGGATAGTATTGATTGTAGGTGAAACTGGATGCGGAAAAAGCACAACAATGTACTCTCTATTAAACGATTTAAATAAAATTTCGAGAAATATTCTAACAATAGAAGACCCTATAGAGTACAAGATGGATGGAATAAATCAAATACAAGTAAATTCAAAGGTAGGATTAACTTTTGAAAAAGGATTAAGAGCAATGTTGAGACAAGATCCAGATGTAATAATGGTTGGAGAGATAAGGGATTCAGAAACTGCAAAAATAGCGATAAGAGCGTCCATAACTGGGCATTTAGTACTCAGTACATTACACACCAATGATACAGTTTCATCAATAACTAGACTCAAGGATATGGGAGTAGACTTGTATCTAATAAGTGCATCATTAGTTGGAGTTATAGCGCAGAGATTAGTTAAAAAGGTATGTCCATACTGTAATGGAGAAAATAATTCATGTGAATACTGTCATGGAAGTGGATATTTAGGTAGGACTGTAGTTTATGAAATTCTACAAATAGACGATGAGATTAGACAATGTATTAGCGATATAAATAAACATAAAGAAATAAAAGATATGGCTATAAAAAGTGGAAAAATGATTACATTTGATGATAGCTATAGAAATATTGCATCAATGACCTTAGCAGAAAACATATAAAAATGTAATAGATATGGTTTATATCTATAAATTATAAAAATAAAATGATAGAGGTGATTTATGGAATACTACAAATGTGTTGTATATGATGAACAAAATAAAAGAAAGGTAATACATCTAGATTTTAATTCGGAATGTGAAGTATTAAAATATGCTAAAGAAAATAAGCTTAGTATATCATCTATGAAAAAGAAAAAGTCGTTATTTAATTTTAGAAAAAAACTTAACGAAAAAGATTTAAAGATTTTTTGCAAGGAGATAGGGATTTTACTTGAATCAGGAAGTGACATCATATCATTATTAGAAATGTTGGAACAACAATCTAGTAAAAAACTAAAACCGATAATAAAAAGTATATTAAATAGTATAAAAGAAGGAAATTCAATAACCGAATCATTTAAACATACAAATGCATTTTCAAATTTCTTTATAAGTATGGTGCATACAGGAGAATTAAGCAGTAATCTGGACCAAGTTATGTATACATTAAGTGACTATTATGATAAAGAGTCTAAAGTAAAAGGCAAAATTAAAAGCTCTAGTATATATCCTATCATCTTAGCTGTTGCAACAATATTGGCTGTTTTTGCTATGCTGTTTATTGTTGTCCCAAAATATGAAGAAATTTATTCGCAAAGCAATGCAACAATGCCAGCGATAACACAGATAATGATATCTGTATCAAGTTTTCTTAGACATAATTTTATACTTATATTTTTTATAGGGTTTATATTAATAATCTCAAGTATATATTTAATTAAAAATAACGATGAATTAAAAGATGATGTATATAGATTGAGTTTTAAATTGCCTAAGATAGGTGATTATAGATTGATGGATATTACAAACAGGTTTTCAAAATCACTATACATACTAATTAGAAGTGGTGTGGAAATAGTTTGTGCAATAGATATATCAGCGAAGGTGATAGATAAAGATTACCTATATAAAAAAATATCAATTGCTAATAACTCTATAAAAGAAGGAAATAAAATAGGTGAATCTCTTGATGATATAAATTTATTTTCGCCATTTTTTATAAGAATGATATCAGTAGGAGAGGCATCAGGTAGATTAGAAGAAACTTTAGCAGTTGTTAATAAATTTTATGAAAGTGAAATTGAGCAAAATATTGAAATCACAATGAAGTATTTTGAGACAGGAATCACTTTAGTGATGGGAATTATAGTAGGAATAATTGTAATAGCGATGGTAATTCCAATGTTTAATATGGTTTCTGCATTTTAAAAATAACTAATTTCAAAGGAGGAATTTTATGAAAAACATAGGTGAAAATTTGGTGAATATATTAAAGGCAAAATCTAAAAGAGGGATACTGAAATATAAAAAAGATGGGTTCAGCTTAATTGAAGTAGTAATCGCAATAACATTAATGGCAATCCTTTCAGGAATTGCAATGACAAGTTATACAAAAGTACAACAAGATGCAAAGAAGAATATGGACTATACGACTGCGGCAAATATTGCTACAGCAGCACAACTAGCTGATGCAGATGGAAAGGCAGTTAGTATTGAAAACTTAGTTAAAGAAAACTACCTTCAATCAACTCCTAAATCACAACAAAAAGATGCTGGTGATTTTGAGGTTACAATAGATGATAACGGAAAAGTAACCGTAACTTTAGGTAAAGAGACATATTATCCAAGAGAATAAAAATATTTAAAATAAATAATTCCATAAATAAAATGAATAAGGAAATTATGAGGAATAGTATTTGGATTGTGAGGTGATCTTATTAGAACTTGTATAACAATTAAACTAAATAATTACGATAGTGAAATATTAATAATAGATAAATCCCCCTTAAAGCTAGATGTAATAGATTGTATCAATATAGATAAAGGAATAAAAGAACTCAAAAGATTAAATATAAAAAGGGAATTTATAAAAAATATTAAAGAAATTATAAAAAAGTACAATATAAAAGAAGTATTTTTCGTTGTTCAAAATTCACAAATTATAATCAGAGAATATAAGGATTTACCCAAAATAAGAAAAAGAGATTTAGATGGATATATAAATTTTGAAATATTACAAGAGAGTCTCTTAACTTTAGATGACTACATAGTAAAATACAAAATTTTAGACTACAGAAAAAATAAAATGGATTTGCAGATAATTTTGTTTCCAAAAGAAATAGAAAAAATTTGCTTAGATATAGCGACATGCTTAAATCTGAAACATAAATATCTAAATATGAATTTTGATATATTACAAAAATTGATAGATCGAGAAAAGATTAATTTAAAAAATAATGATTGTATGGTTATTGAAAATATGGAGGATGTAATAATTTTAAATTATATTAAAATGAAAAAAATTTATACATCAAATGTATTTAGTAAAGAAAGTAGTTCAGAATATATAACTAACTTATTAGATAAAGATATTGATATTTTTTATTATGGAAAAGAAGATAATTTTATAAATACACTCAAAGAAAATGAATTTAAGGTATATAAACTTAATTCTAAATTAAATATAAGTTATTTATGTTCAGACAAAACAATAGATATTCAAAATAACAAATATTTAGTAAATATAGGAGTTGTAATTTAAAATGAGTAAAAATAGTAAATGTATTAATATTTTTGAAAAAGATAAAAAAGATTTAAATTTATATCAAATAAGTATTTTGATTATAGTATTTATGACAATATTACAAATTGGGATAAACTCATTTAAAAATAACCAACTTAATGAATTTATTTCAGATTATGAATATGAAAAAGATTTAAAAACTAGTGAGATTAATACTTCATCATCTAACAATTTAAATAAAGAAAAATCTAAAATAAATTTATCTAAGATAAAAGAAATAAGTTCAATCATAGGCATAGAAAAAATCCAAAGTATATATTCTGACTCTAATAAAGTAGAAATTCAGGGGTATTGTGAAGATACAGAAGTATTACAAAAAGTATCTGATTTAGAAAGTATAAATAAGTTTGATATTCAAGAATTACAAAAGAAAGACAACAAATACTTTTTTAAGATTGAATATACATTAGGAGGAATAAATTGAAACTATTAAAAAAGAATAAATCACTATGTTTTTTATTGATAATAGCAACAATTTATGTTCTAGTTACATTATTATATATAAATCCTCTTAGAGCGAAAAATACTAAACTAGAAGAAAAAAGGAATGAAATTTTAACTTTAAGACAAGAAGACGATTCTATACAAGTATTTTCAGAAAAAGAAAAGGTTGCAGAGGATATAATTTTATCAATAGAAAAGAGCATAGGAAATTTAGTAGATATAAATTTTATAAATAAACAATATGAACAAGGTGAGCAATCCGAAGTAGTAATACTAGAATTGAATTTTTCCTCAAATTCAAAAAATCTATTTAAAATAGATAAAAAATTAAAAGAATTAGATTTATATGACTCAATTGAAATGATAAAAATAGAAAATTCCCAAACAGAAACTGATCAAGACAGAAAAATAAATTGTACTATGACGTTTAGAGTCGTTTAAAAGGCTATAATCAAAAAACAAAGTGATAAATGTAAATCAATGGAGTTATATAAAGGAAAATGTAGTATGAATATACTTAATTTTAAGAGGAAAAAAACATCTTCTTATAGAAAACTAATTTAATTGACTAAAAGCTATGACATAAAGAAAATCTAAAGAAGAATGGGGGATTTAAAGTGATTGGGAGAAATGAACCTTGCCCATGTGGCAGCGGAAGAAAGTATAAAAAATGCTGCCTAGAAAAAGACAAAGCAAAAGACATCGCGAGAAATAGGGTTAAATTAGCGGAAGGACAATTTGACACTATAATGAAAAAGGTAATAGAATTCTCTAGTGAATATGAAAAGCCATATAAAAACAAATGCGAAGTAGACTTTGGAATTACAAATTATGAATTAGAAAATGTAATGAACGTATACTATCTAGTAAATTTTAAATACAACAAACAAAGTAGTATAATGCTAGATTATCTTAATAAAAATAAAGCAAATATCAATAAAACTGATGAAGAAATAATTGAAAATACATTAAACTCATACATGAGTGTATATCAAGTTAAAGAGAAAGATATTAATAAGGTGTTACTGAGAGATATTCTATTAAATGAAGACTTATATGTAGAGGACATTGACTTATTTAGTTTGTATAAGGAAGGTGAGTTCTTACTCGCGAGGGTCGTCAATGTAGGTGGAACTAGAATTTTCTTAGACAAAACAATTAAAATAAGCGAAAGTAGAAAGACCCAGATTAAAAATGACATAGACAATAGATATAAACAGACTAAAAAGAAATGCAAAACAAAGAAACAGTGCTTAATAAATAATATTAAATTTATGTATCAAAATTTAATTAAATCACGAAGAGAATATATAGTACAAACCCCATGCAATGAAGAAAGTAATAATACAGAAGGCATATTAAACAATGCTGTGGTGCATAACAATATAAAATCAATCGCACCAAAGAGTGAAAAAGAAAAAGAACGTGAATTAAAGCTACTAATGGTTAGACAGAGAGAAAAAGAAATTGCTCAAAAACAAAATATGAAAGAAGAAAAATTTGAACAACCAATAGTTCAACATGGTGAAAAAGAAATTATTTTTGAAGTTGAAGAACAAACAGCACAAAAAACAAAAGAAAAGATTAAGAGACAAATAGCAATGCCATTAGTTGAATTTATTAAAGAAGAATACACAAAAGAAGAACCGACAATAATTCAACAGGCAGAAAAAGAAGCTATTTTTGAAATTCAAGAACAACCAACAGATATTAAAACACAAGAACTTAAAACAGACTTAGATTTAAATACAACTCAAGAAATTAACAACATATCAAATAAAACAAAATCGAAATTGACTAAAGAACAGAGAAGAAAACAAAACTCAAATCTTATTAATAAAGATAGCAAAGAAATTAATGAAAAACTGGTGAAAGAACAAAATGTAATTAATCAAAAAGACAAATTACCAGAACTGGTGAATAAACCTACAACAAAAGTAGATAAACTGGTGATAGATAAAGTCAAAGAAGAAAGTAATACACCAGAAAAACTGGTGGCAATAAAAGACAAACGACAAGAAAAACCACAAGAAAATAATAAATCAAAAGAAATAATAAGACATAAAGAAAAACCAAATTACAATCAAAAAACATCAGAACTGGTGCCAGATAAAGAGTTAAAACAAGAAGTAAACAAAGCACAAGAACTGGTGGTAAATAAAACACAAAAAGAAATTGAGAAACCACGCGAACTGGTGGTAGATAAAGTAGCAGAGGAAATAGAAAAAGCAAAAGAACTAACAATAAATAAATCACAACATCAAGATAACAAAAATCCAGAAAACATGGTGATGAAAGAACCACAATATACACATAAAGAAAAAGAAGTAGCTATGAAAAAAATTGAGGATAAGGATAAACAAGGAAAACTGGTGATGGGACAAGCCCAACATGAAATTGTGGCAGATGTTGATTATGAAGGGGTAGTTGCAATAAAATCAAATTCAGCTCTGGTAGATACAACATCCAAATCCGACGAAGATAATAAAGTTACTTTAAAAGAAAAACCACGAAGACAAGTAATGGCAAGAAAATCAAGAAATCCAGAAGGATTTAAAGATAGAAATAGAAGAAATAAGAGATTAGAAGATAAATTAAAACAAAGAATAGAAACGACAAAGAGACAAGAAGAAATAAAAGCTAGATTAGAACTTATTAGAAAAGAAAAATTACTCAAAGAAAGAGAATTGAGATTAAAAGAAAAAGAATTACAACTTGAAAAACAACTTTCCGAAATAACTTCACAATCAGCTACTAAAAAGTCAGAACCTATAATTGCTAAGCAGATGGAAGGGGTAGTGAAGAACAAGGATTGCAATGTTGAAAAGACAGAAGAGCAGTTGACGACTAGGATAGAGAGAATACCTATATATAAAGCAGAAAAAATTGAATCTAAGATAGAAAATATATCAATGTCAAAAATTGAGCAGCAAATTGAATCAAAAATAGAAAATAATATAGTTGCAAGATTAATGGTGGAAGATCCACCTAAAGAAAAACCATTATTAGAGGTGACAGAGGAGAAGAAAAATCTAGATAAAAATACAAAAGAAGTTACAAATGATAAAAAAATTAAAAAAGAACCAAAACAAGAACTCAAGCAAGAGTCCAAAAGTGATAAATTAGAAAATAAGCAAGATAAAAATAAAAAAAAGACAAAAACTAATAAAAGCAAACAACCAAAAGAGCAGTGTAAAGTATATGACGTATTAATATCGAAAGTAGAAGACAAGTATAAAGAACAATGCATAAAAGAATGGAAAAAATTTAAACAGACATATGAATCCTATACAGGAAGTGAGAATGGCTGGGCAGCAGCCATTGAATACGAAGTTAGAAAAGACAGCGATGATACAGTGACACAAGGACAAATCTCGAAAAAATACAACATCAGCGTTAAAACTTTAAGTAAGAGATATAAAGAATTAAAAATAAGCTAAAAATATCCCTATAAAGTAGTTAAAATACGGTAATACTACTTTATAGGGTATTTTTTCGTTAAATTTCACATATTTAAGTCAAATAAAATAATAAAATTTATGTAAAAGTCTTTTAATATATAAAAAAAATGATAAAATATAAAAAGAAGTATATTACAGAGAAAGAGGTATTTTTATGAGTTTTACTTTAGGAAATCCTATTGCAGTATCAACTAATTTTATAAAATCAAACCCAGCAGTACCAGTGTATAAAGGTGCTGAAGAACCACAAAATTTATTCGGAGTTATATACCATATAGAAATAGGTTATAACGAAGGTAACCAAGAGAAAATAAAACAATATATAATCATAGACTTTAAAGAATACGATTTATCTTCTGAGAGTAAAGAAGAATTAATAAATATAGCTAAATCATATTGTGAATCAAAAAATATATCACAAGAAGATGAATTAGAAATAGCTCTATTAGACAATGAAGAGGTTGAAAACTTCTTAGAAAAAGTATTCAACAACATGAAAGTAATAAGAGGACTTATAAGTGAAAAACTTTAACGAATAAAAAGCGAACTCTAAGAGTTCGCTATCTTTTTGAAAATGAATATATAAAAAGATAGATTGCAAAATAGAAATGGAGGATGTTTATATGCTGAGAGTATCTAATATCAAATTAAGCATAGATGACGACAAATCAAAAATAAAAAGTAGTGTACTAAAAAAATTAAAAATAAAAGAATCAGATTTACAAAAATACTTTATATATAAAGAATCAGTAGATGCAAGAAAAAGAGGAAAGATAGACTTTGTATATACTGTTGATGTAATTGTAAAAAATGAAAGTAAACTTCTAAATAAAAAATTAAAAGATGTTGTAGAAATAAAACAAAGAGAATATATCGGTGTTGAATCTGGAAATCAAGAATTAAAACATAGACCAGTTGTAATCGGAAGTGGCCCTGCTGGATTATTTGCAGCTTTAGTTTTAGCACAAAGAGGGTATATGCCTATAATGCTTGAAAGAGGATTAGATGTAGACAATAGAACGAAAGATATAGAAAACTTCTGGAAAGAAAGAAAATTTAAAAATAACTCTAATGTACAATTTGGAGAAGGTGGAGCGGGTACTTTCTCAGACGGAAAATTAACTACAAGAATTAAAGATATAAGATGTAGAAAAGTATTAACTGAATTTGTAAACTTCGGTGCACCAGATGAAATCTTATACTCTAATAAGCCTCATGTTGGAACAGATATACTTAAAGATGTCGTAAAAAATATAAGAGAAGAGATTATAAGACTTGGTGGTATAGTAAAATTCGATTCAAAAGTAACTCAAATTAATATGGAAGATTCAAAAATAAAATCTGTAGTAGTTAATGAAGAAGAAGTTATTGAAACAAATGTAGTAATACTAGCAATTGGACATAGTGCAAGAGATACTTATGAAATGCTATATGAAAATGGAATAAAAATAAACCAAAAACCATTTGCAATAGGTGCTAGAATAGAACATCCACAAATATTAATAAATGAATCTCAATATAAAGAATTTTATAATCATCCTAGATTAGGTGCGGCAGATTATAAATTAATAGAACATACATCTAACGGAAGAACCGCATATACATTCTGTATGTGTCCAGGAGGAACAGTAATAGCATCAGCATCAGAAGAGGGTGAAGTTGTTACTAACGGAATGAGTGAACATGCGAGAGATAAAGAAAACGCAAATAGTGCATTCTTAGTAAATGTAAGACCTTCTGATTTTGGAAGTGACCATCCATTAGCAGGAGTTGAGTTCCAAAGAAAATATGAAAGATTAGCATTTGAATTAGGTGGAGGAAATTACAATGCTCCAATTCAATTAGTAGGAGACTTCTTAGAAGATAGAGTTTCAACAAAATTAGGTAAGGTTAAACCTTCATACCAACCTGGATATACTTTTGTAGATTTAAGAAAGTGCCTACCAGATTTCGTATGTGAAACTATGAAAGAAGCTCTACCAAAGCTAGATAAAAAATTAAACGGATTTGCTATGAGAGATGCAGTTTTAACTGGTGTAGAAACTAGATCATCAGCTCCAATAAGAATTGTAAGAGATGAAGAAACTTTAGAATCTGTAAATTTAGAACAATTATACCCATGTGGAGAAGGAGCAGGATATGCAGGAGGTATAGTAACTGCTGCTGTTGATGGTATAAAATGTGCTGAAAAGATAATAGAAAGATATTCTTCAATGAAATAATATAAAAAAATAGCTCTGAAAACACTAAAAAATGGAATTAAATGGCTTATGTGTGAATACATGTAATACTTATGTTAAGTTTATATTAAGAAATTAACAAACCTTAAAAAAAGTATTGAAGTTTATAGTTGCAACATTATAAAATAAACATGTACTTAAATATGAATTTAATTAAAATTCGAATATGATGTATTTACTTAAGGAGGAATAAAGTGCAAATCGTTATAAGTCTTTTAGGGGGTCTAGGTCTATTTTTATACGGTATGAACCTAATGGGGGAATCATTAGAAAAAGTAGCCGGATCTAAAATGAAAAAAATTATTGAACTTTTAACTAAAAACATCTTTATGGGTGTAATTCTTGGTGCTGTAGTAACAGCAGTTATACAAAGTTCTAGTGCCACAACTGTAATGGTAGTAGGTTTTGTTAATGCAGGTCTTATGGGACTTCCACAAGCAGTTGGAGTAATTATGGGTGCAAATATTGGTACAACAATAACAGCTCAAATAGTATCATTTGATTTAACTGGTTTAGCTCCACTTGCATTAGGAATAGGTATTTTACTATATTTATTTGGCGGAAGTGAAAAATATAAACAAGTCGGAGAAGTATTTATAGGTTTCGGTTTACTATTTACAGGTATGGAATCTATGAAAGTAGCAGTAAATCCATTAGCAGAATATAAAGGATTTACAGATTTATTAGCTACATTCGGAAGATATCCAATCTTAGGACTTCTTTTAGGATTTGGTATAACAGCAATAATACAAAGTTCATCAGCAGCAATGGGTATGTTAGTTGTTTTAGCATCTCAAGGATTAGTTCCACTTGCTTCAGCTTTACCTATATTATATGGACAAAATATAGGAACTTGTGTAACTTCATTAATATCAAGTATCGGAGCAAACAAAAATGCTAAAAGAGCAGCTATGATACATTTAATATTTAATATATTAGGAACAATTATTTTCTTAGTATTCTTAAATCGTTTCGTAGTAGATATAGTTGTTAAAATGGATCCAAATAATGTAGCTAGACAAATAGCCAATGTACATACTATATTCAATATAGTTTCAACTTTATTATTATTACCATGTAACAAACTAATTGTTAAATTAGCAATGAAAATTGTTCCAGATAAAAATGATGAGACAGAAGAAGATGAATCAAGAGTAATCAAATATATAGATGACAGAATGATTCAAACTCCACCAATAGCTTTAGCTAGTACAATAAAAGAAGTATCTAGAATGGGTGAAAAAGCTAGATATAGTGTTGACCATGCTATGGAAGGTATATTAGAAGCATCAACTGATGCTATCGAAAAAAGTTTCAAGCAAGAAAAGATAATAAATCAATTACAAAAAACTATATTAAATTATCTTTTAAAACTATCTAAAGCACCATTAAGTGAAGAAGATAGAGAAACTGTAGATGCATTATTCAATACAGTAAATGATATAGAGAGAATAGGTGACCATGCTGAAAACTTAGCAGAAATAGCACAATCAGCAATAGATGGTCAAGTTTCATTCTCAGAACAAGGACAAAATGAAATAAGCGATATGTATAATAAAGTTATTTCATCATATACTTATGCATTAGAAGCTATGGTTACTTCTGATGTACATTTAGCTTGTAAAGTTATAAAAATGGAAGAACAAGTAGATATAATGGAAGAATCATGTAGAGTAAATCATATGAGAAGATTAAATAATAATCTTTGTAGTATAGATAATGGTATCATATATCTAGAAATTTTAAGTAACTTAGAGAGAATTTCAGATCATGCAGCTAATATAGCTGAAAAAGTTATTCAACAAAAAACAGGCGATAATTAATTATTAAAATAAAATGCATTAAAGTATAGATTCGATCTATATTTTAATGCATTTTTTTATGTAATCATACGAATGATTTTTTTATTATTTTTATAAAAAACTATAATTATTTTATCATATGTAATTACATTGAACTCTAAAATAACGTTTTCATAAAAACATAGGGCTTTTAACAAGCGAATATTTATTTAGTTAGATATAATTATATATATTTGATATTTTTTATATTAAATATATATGGTATAATTTAGGTGATTGCAAAAGGAGCATTTAAAATAATAAATAACTTTAAAAAGAGAGGGATTAATTAATATGATTAAATTAAATTTAGATTATAGTAAGGTATTGGGGTTTTTAGATAAATCAGAAATTGATGCAATGCAACCATATGTAACAGTTGCTCACAACGCTATTCATGAAAAGACAGGGTTAGGAAATGATTTTTTAGGATGGGTAAATTGGCCAGTTGAATATGATAAAGAAGAATTTGACAGAATAAAAAAAGCGGCACAAAAAATACAATCTGACTCAGAAGTATTAATAGTAATAGGTATAGGTGGATCTTATTTAGGTGCAAGAGCTGCAATAGAAATGTGTTCTCATTCTTTCAGAAACAATTTATCAAAAGAAGACAGAAAAGCTCCAGAAATTTATTTTGCAGGAAATAGTATAAGTTCTTCTTATTTAGTGGACTTAATAGAAATAGTAAAAGACAAAGATTTTTCAGTAAATGTAATATCAAAATCAGGAACTACAACAGAACCTGCAATTGCATTTAGAATATTTAAAGATTTATTAGAAAAGAAATATGGAAAAGAAGAAGCAGCAAAAAGAATATATGCTACAACTGATGCTAAAAAAGGAGCACTTAGACAATTAGCAGATGAACAAGGATATGAAACTTTTGTTATCCCAGATGATATTGGTGGAAGATTCTCAGTAATGTCAGCAGTTGGTCTACTTCCAATAGCAGCAGCAGGACTTGACATAGATGAAATGATGAAAGGTATGGCAGATGCTAGAGAGGATTTCTCTACAGATGTTATAGATGACAACTATGCATATCAATATGCAGTAATAAGAAATATATTACATAAAAAAGGTAAAGATATAGAGTTATTAGTAAATTATGAACCAGCATTACATTATGTAAATGAATGGTGGAAACAATTATATGGAGAAAGTGAAGGAAAGGACCAAAAAGGTATATTCCCAGCAGCAGTAGATTTCTCAACAGATTTACACTCTATGGGACAATATGTTCAAGATGGAAAAAGAATATTATTTGAAACAGTAATAAATGTAGAGCAACCTAGAAAAGATATAACAATAGAACTTGATGATGCTAATTTAGATGGATTAAACTACTTAGCAGGTAAAGGGTTAGATTTTGTAAATCATAAAGCTTTACAAGGAACTGTATTAGCACATAATGATGGACAAGTTCCAAATATGATAATAAACATAGAAAAATTAGATATATATAACTTCGGTTATATGTCATACTTCTTTATGAAAGCTTGTGGTGTAAGTGGATACTTATTAGGAGTTAATCCATTTAACCAACCAGGTGTAGAAGCATATAAGAAAAATATGTTTGCATTACTTGGAAAACCAGGTTTTGAAAAAGAAAAAGAAGAATTAGAAAAAAGATTATAATACATACTTTTAAATAGAAGTATTTAAGACGATAGAAAAATCCAAGCAAAATGATTACTTAATTTTGCTTGGATTTTTTTGAATATAAATTTCTATTTTTATTTAAGTTTAAATTAAGTTTATGATAATATAATAAAACCATAGAAACGATAATAAATATTAAAAAATTTATTTATAAGGTAAATAACATTAATTGAACAAGTAAATCTTATGAATATAGGAGGAATATACAATGTCAAAGAAAAAAAGTATTAGTTTAGTTGTAATTGTGGCAATAATTTGTTCTATTTTAAGTTCATTACTAACAGTAGTTGTAGTAAATAAGACGGGAATATTAAATGGAACAACAAATTCAGTTAAGGGAACTAGCTCACAAATTGTAGTAAGTAATGAAAAAGGTACAAATGTATATCAAGCTGTAAGTGAAAAAGCAAAACCTTCAGTAGTTGGTATAACAACAACTACTTTAAGTAGTGATAATATGTTTTCTATGCCTACTGAATCAACAGGTGTAGGAACAGGGATAATAGTAGATTCAAATGGATATATACTTACAAATTCACATGTTATATCTGATGGTCAAGCAAAAACAGTAAATGTATTATTTAGTGATGGTAGTACAATAGATGGAGAAGTTTATTGGTATGATTCTCAACTTGATTTAGCTATAGTTAAAGTTAATAAAACAGGACTTACAGCAGCTGAATTAGGTGATAGTGATAAAGTACAAATAGGGGATATATCAGTAGCAATAGGTAATCCATATGGATTAGATTTAGCAGGAACAGTTACACAAGGTATAATAAGTGGATTAGATAGAACAATATCAACATCAGAAACAACTATGACAGGTTTAATCCAAACAGATGCAAGTATAAACTCTGGTAATAGTGGTGGACCATTATTAAATTCAAGTGGTCAAGTAATCGGTATAAATACTGCAAAAGCATCAGAAGGTGAAGGTTTAGGATTTGCGATACCAATTAACACTGCAAAACCAATAATAGAATCAATAATACAAAAAGGTAGTTATGAAAAAGTAACTTTAGGGATAAAAGGGACAGATGCATCAAAGTATGCTCAATATTCAAAACAACAATTAAGTACTGATGAAGGAGTATATGTAGCAGAAGTTGTATCAGGTTCAGCAGCAGAATCAGCTGGTATAAAATCAGGAGATATAATAACAAAAATAGATAGTACAAATTTATCAGTTATGTCTGATTTAACAAAAAATCTATATAACTATACTAAAGGTGATTCAGCAACACTTACAATAAATAGAGATGGAAAAGAAATGACATTAAAGGTAAAATTCTAATAAATTAATTATAAGTCACTAAACAAAAAAATAAACCCTATATAGGGTTTATTTTTTTATATATTGTTACATTTTGATGGACATGAAGAACAATCGCAATGTACTGATTTTAATTTATTATTTTTAGAATAGTAATTTAGGAAAATAGCAGTAAGTATAACTACAATTATGAAAGAAGCAAATTGTAATATAGTTACTCCAGTAGTTCCAAATACTATTAATGAACCGACAAAGTTAACTACGAAACCTACAATCCATGCTACACCAAATTGGTATAGTAGAGAAGCAAGCATCATTTTGTTTCCGTATTCTTTTCTCATAGTAGCTAAAGTAGCTATACATGGAGTATATAATGCACAGAAAACTAAGAAAGTATAAGCTGTTACAACAGTAAATACTACAGCAATACCAGAATTTAAATTACCAAATAAAATTAAAATTGTATTTACAACAACTTCTTTAGCACCTAAACCAGTTATTAATGCTACTGATATTCTCCAATCAGCAAATCCTAATGGTGCAAATATAGGTGTCATAAGTTTACCTAAGTAAGCTAAGAAACTAGTATTTATATCTTCTGTGAATCCTCCAAAGTTAAATGAAGACATTGCCCATATAAGAACAGACATGAAGAACATAACTGTTACAACTTTGTATAAGAATCCTTTTGATTTATTCCAAGCATTTTTTAAAAGAGCATTTAAAGTTGGAACTCTATATTCAGGAAGTTCTAATACAAATGGCTCTAGTTCAGTTTTATATACTGTTTTATTTAAAATTAAAGCTACTAAGATTGCAACTACTATACCTAATAAGTATAGAGAAGTAGTTACGATAGCTGCATTTTTCTTAAAGAATATTCTTATAAATAGTGCGTAAATAGGTAATTTAGCACCACATGTCATAAGTGGAGCAATAAGTGCAGTTATTTTTCTATCTTTTTCACTTTCTAAAGTTCTTGTCGCCATTATAGCTGGAGATGCACATCCCATACCCATAACCATTGGTATAAAGGCTTTACCTGATAAACCAACTTTGCTCATTATTTTATCCATAAGAAATGCCGCTCTAGACATATATCCACTATCTTCAAATAGTGAAATTCCTAAGAATAAAACAAAGATTAATGGGAAGAATGGTAATGTACCACCTAAAGAACCTAAAATACCATCGACAATCAATGATCTAAACCAAGCACTAGAATGAACTAAAAGTCCATCGACAGGTGCAATAATATAATTTTCTATTAATTCAGTAGATAAATCCTGTAGTGGTCCACCAACCCAATCAAATGTAAATCTAAATAGTAAAAATAAAATTCCGATAAATATTGGATAAGCTAAAATTGGATTTAAGACAATATTATCAATTTTATCGGTAATTGTTTTTTTATTTTTAGAATTATCAATAGTACATCTATCTAATATCGAATCTATTTTTTTATATGTTTGACTTTCATTACCAAAGTCCTCTATATAATTTGTTTTTAAGTTTACGGAATTTCTAATAACTTGTTCTATATTTTCTGTTCCGCTTTTCTTTTTTGCTATTATAGGAACAATTTGTATTCCTAATTCATCTGCCAATTTATCATAATCAATTTTAATATCTTTTGAATCTGCTAAATCAAGCATGTTTAGAAGTAATATAATAGGTTTATTATACTTCATAAGTTGTGTAGTTAAATATAAGTTTCTAGATAAGTTAGATGCATCAACAATATTTAATATAACATCAACATCTTCATTTTCTAAAAAAGATTTAGATACTTTTTCTTCGTTTGAGAAAGTATCCATTGCATAAATTCCAGGTAAGTCGACAATTTTAATATCTTTATTTAAATATCCTTCCTTTTTTTCAATTGTAACTCCTGGCCAGTTTCCTACATACTGATTAGAACCAGTAAGTAAGTTAAAAATAGTAGTTTTCCCTACATTTGGGTTTCCAAATAAGGCAACGTTAATCAAAATAGCTCACTCCTTTACTTTACTGTAATGTTTTTAGCATCATTTTTTCTAAGTGCTAAATCTAGTCCTCTAAAGTTAATAACCATAGGATCACCAAAAGGAGCGACTTTTTTTACTGATATTTCAGTGCCACTTATACATCCTAAGGCGAATAGTCTTTTTGCTAGCCTAATATCACCGCTTATGCTATCAATTGTAGCTTTTTGGCCAACCTCCAAATCGTAAACAGTCATCATTAATACCTCCTAATGAAATTCATTATCATAGTAAAAATACTATATATATATAATAATTTTTATGGTGTGAAAAGTCAAGTTATGCTATAGGGGTAAAAAATGAAAATATATAGTAAATTTAAATATGAGTTTTTTCTATAATTTATATTAAAAATAGACAAAAACTGGAGATTTTTTGACAAGGATATGTAGGGCTAATTGCTAATGGACTTCACAAGGCAGCTTTAAAATTAGTAAAAGATAAGATACCTCTACC
>NZ_JADPET010000190.1 GCF_015667935.1 Clostridium sp. 1001270J_160509_D11
AAAGGATATTAGAAACATATAAAGATGCAAAACGCCTATATTTTAAAGATATAGCTGATATAGATAAAGAAGAATTACTAAATAAGAAAATAAATTTTTTTCAAGATTAAAATGTATTTTCTTTATATTAACGTTTAGGGAGGATTTAAAATGAGTGTAAATCATGGTGCAAATTTATATGATTTATCAAGTAAATATGGATTTTCAAAAGATGAATTTATGGACTTCAGTTCTAATATAAATCCTTTTGGTACTTCAAATAAAGCAAAAGAATATGTAATTAACAATATAAATATGGTATCTATGTACCCAGACCCAGAATATGTATCTTTAAAAAAATCTATATCTAAATACTGCAATTGTCTAGATGAAAATATAGTTTTAGGAAGTGGAGCTACAGAATTAATTTCATCATTTATAAAAACTGTAAATCCTAAAAAAACTCTACTTTTATCACCTGCATATTCTGAATATGAACATGAATTAAATAAAATAGGTTCTGATATTATAAAATTTTTCTCTAAAGAAGAAAATAATTTCGCAATAGATGTAGAGGAATTAGTAACTGCTATAAATAAAGGCAACTATGATTTAACAATTATCTGTAATCCAAATAACCCTACAGGATTTGCCTTTTCTAGAGATGAAATTGAATATATATTAAAAAATACAAATTGTTATATTATGATTGATGAAACTTATATTGAGTTTACTGATACAAATACTTATTCATCTACTAAATTAGTAGATAATTACGATAAGCTTTTTGTAATTAGAGGTACATCAAAATTCTTTTCTACACCGGGAATTAGACTTGGATATGGTCTTATTGGAAATAAAGAAGTAAAAAATAAAATAAATGAAAATTTAGATTTATGGAATATAAATATAATTGCCGCTTCAATGGGAGAAATAATGTTTTTAGATAATATGTTTATTTTTAAAACTATCGATGCAATGCTTAGAGAAAGAGATTACTTAACTAATGAGTTAAGCACTATAAATGACTTAACTGTTTATCCTAGCAAAGGTAATTTTATATTATGCAAAATATCTTCAAAGAAGTTTACTGCTAAAGAACTTCGTGATAAACTCCTTCCAGAAAAAATTATAATTAGAGATTGTAATTCTTTCGAGGGGCTTTCTGAGTACTATTTTAGAGTTTGTATTTTAAAACCAAATGAAAATAAATTACTTGTAAAAACATTAAAAAATATATTTAAATAAATATCTGTACTTATATATTTTCTTTAAATATGCAAGTAAAGTTTAGATTTTAAAAGAATTTCAAATTAAATATATTATAAATATAAAAAAACTGCTTATTTTATAAGCAGTTTTTTTGCGGAATCATATTCATTGGGGATAGAAATACAACTCCATGGCATTTTAAAATTTTTTAAAATTGCCGTTTAAGTGGATATTTTAATTTTAGTTGATTACGTAATTAGTCTTAAGAAATTTTTCTAAGTGATTCAATTTCATAAAGCCACTTTTGAAAAAATTCTGTTTCTTTTCTTTCATTGTAGATTTTTCTTAGAGATTTTAAAGATACATTTCTAACTTCACTATGAGTATCTTTTAAACCTTCTTTTATTTTAGAAAGCACTCCGTCTAAATCTACAAAATTGCCAAGCGCTGTATATGCTGCAGCCCTTATCTTATAATTTTCTGATTTTGTACAAGCTATTAGTTTCTCCATTAAAGCATCTTTTTTTTCAAACTGATTATTCATTATAATCCTCCTTTATTGATTAAAACTTATGCTCCCTAGATTTAAAATTTAATAACCCTTAACAATTTCTTTTATTTTATATCTAAATTATAAATAAGAAATATGAACTTAATATAAATTATATCTTATGTTTTTCTTAATGAATATTAATATTTTCCTATTTTATTCGACCATATATCTTATAATATATATTTTTTTAACTCCTTTAGACAATTTTTGGTATATAATAACTATTATAAGATATAATTTTAATATTTAATTATACAAAGGGGGCACAATAATGGAATATAATTTTTCAAACAGATTTAAAAACTTAAAACCATCTCCAGCAGGAGATATATTAGCGACAATGGGGGATCCTAGTTTAATTAAATTTTCAGGCGGAAATCCTGCCACAGATTCATTCCCAATCGATAAAATAACAGAATTTTCAAATGAAGTTCTTACAAATAAACCATTATCTATACTAGAATATGGATTAACAGAAGGTTATCATCCTTTATTAGATGAAGCAAAAAAATTCTTTAATAGAGATGGAAGTGTTGTAAAAGACGGCGACATGATGATTTGTACTTCTGGTAGTCAACAAATAGCTGACTGTTTAGCAAAAATAATATGTAATGAAGGCGATACCGTTTTAACAGAAGATCCATCATTTCTTGGTGTTCTTGATTCAATAAGAAGCAATGGTGCTAATTTAGTTGGAGTAAAGATGGAGGATGACGGTATAGATTTAGCAGATTTAGAAGAAAAACTTCAAATAAAACCAACACCTAAATTTATATATGTTATACCTAATTTCCAAAATCCAACAGGTATAACAATGTCTCTTGAAAAACGTAAAGCTGTTTATGATCTATGTAAAAAATATAATGTATTAATTCTTGAAGATAATCCTTATGGACAATTGAGATTTAGTGGAGAGCCACTTCCACCTATAAAATCTTTTGATGAAGAAGGAATAGTTATATATGCAGCTAGCTTTTCAAAAATAATTGCACCTGGTATAAGAGTTGCCTGTGCAGTTGGTAAACCAGAAATTATAGGTGCACTAAAAAAAGTTAAATTCTTAAATGATGTACATAGTACTACTTGGAGCCAAGTTATATGCGAAAGAATTTTAGCTACTTGTGATATGGATGCTCAAATAGAAAAATTAAAAGATATCTATGGTGCAAAAAACAAAATAATGCAAGAAGAAATGGCTAAAAACTTCCACCCTAGTGTTAAATATACTAAGCCAGAAGGAGGTATGTTTGTCTGGGTTACATTACCTAATGGCGTTGATATGATGAAGTTTGTAGGTGAAGCATTAGAAAACAAAGTCGCATTAGTACCTGGAACAGCATTTTTAGCTGATACATCAATGCCTTGTCAAAGTTTCAGAATGAACTTCTCTACTCCATCTGTTGAAGATATAATAAAAGGAATAAGAATATTAGGCGAATTAACTTATAAATACTGTAAATAGTTATAATTAAAGCGAAGGAAATAACTAAATTAATTTGTTATACCTTCGCTTTTTATTTTATATGATTGCTTATTATTTTATTTTTTTATACTCTCTTCAATCTCAATTTTCTTCTTTATATTGTTTCAAAAAATCCTTATAGTCTTCTCTTGTAAAATTAAATGTCTTTATATAAGCAATTTTGCTTCCCACAAGTTTCTCTCCCGGCTTTGTATAATTATGATTTCCATAAGGCCATGCAACTCCAACTTCTATGCGGATTTTATCCACATTTTTATTATTATATAATTTTTCTATCTTATCCATAACCTCTTCTGTAGCCTCTTCTTTGACTTGGTTGTATATTTTATCATCAGAAGCTGAGCTTTTTTCTTCATCTGAAAGATTATTCTTTAATGCCTTTTTATAATTTTCTAAAGAAGGCACCTTAACTAGATAAAAAATATATGTCCTATCTCTTTCATTTGATTTTTCATTTATATGAACGATTCCTGTCCCCGTTGTTGAGCTATATTCCCCAAATACGGCATATATCGCATCTTTCTCACTGCTCGTCTGTGAAAATTCTTTAGTTGAATCTTTACTACACCCACACATAAAAATAGCAATTAAGTAAATCATTAAAAATAATTTTATTCTTTTCATAAAATTCCCCCGTTTAACAATCGTCTCGAAAAACCAACGTAAAATTTACCATTCTTAACATATATTATAGCAACAAAATCATCTTTAGTATCTGACTTTTTTGTAAGTTTACTAAATAATTTTAATATTTATTTTTAAATGTGATTATTCATCATCGTGGATTTCCCATTTAACATTTTCTATAATTTTTGACTTTGGACTATTTTCAAATTCAACCTTATATTTATTAAGTTCTTCATTTATTAGACCTATAGACCATACCAATATAAAAACATCATCTATAAATCCTAATCCTCCCAATAGAATTTCTGGTATAAAATCTATACTAGACATAAAATAAAATATAGTCACTAAAAATGTAGACACTATTTTTATTTTAGAAAAAACATTCGCCTCCCTATCCTTAAAAAATTCTGGAAGTATAAATAAATTCTTTATAAAAAATATCCCAAATCCCCCAGTTTACACTAGTCGCTGGACCAACTAAACCTTTTAACCAATCTATGCTTATTTTTGCACTATCTTTTA
>NZ_JADPET010000191.1 GCF_015667935.1 Clostridium sp. 1001270J_160509_D11
TAAAAGAGCTTCACAGCTTAAATATGAAAAATGTATCATTCCAAGTTGATTTTAAAGAAATAGCATTTAATCAAAATAATGTGTGTGTAGATATTTATGAGCGTTGTGACCTCCTATATCTCCTAAAAATTCATCATATAGTTTTTTAATATCTTCATTTTCATGAGATTTACGTTGAGGTTTATTTTTATCTATAGTATACAGTCCTGCTCCTCTTGCTTTGACTTTTTCGTAGTCGCCATTTGTAAACGGTTGTCCTCCCCCATTTACACATCCACCAGGACAAGCCATAATCTCTATTATGTCGTATTTAGGTTTTCTTCCTGATTTTATATCATCTCTCAACTCGTCCATCAATTTTCTAGCACATCCTAAAGAAGACGCAGCAACAACATTTATATCTGTACCAGCTACATTTATAGTAGCCTCTTTTATTCCATCAAATCCTCTCACTGCTTTAAATTCTATAGCATCATCTGCTAATTCTTCTTTTGTGACAAAAGTATATGCAGTTCTAAGTGCAGCTTCTAGTACACCTCCTGTAACACCGAATATATCAGCAGCACCAGTTGAATATCCAAGCGGACTGTCGAAGTTTTCTTCGTCTAAGTTTTCCAAATCTATACCTGCTGATTTTATCATTCTAGCAAGCTCTCTAACAGTAAGAGATAAATCAGTATCTAATATGTTGCTTTGAGATAATTCTTTTCTTTTTACTTCGTATTTTTTAGCTACACAAGGCATTATAGATACAACGCTTACTTCATCAGGCTTTTTATCTAAAACTTTGTCTGCAAAATAATATCTAGCTACTGGTGAGAACATACTTTGTGGTGATCTACAAGTTGATAAATATTTAGTCAAATCTGGATATTGATTTTCACAGAAGTTTACCCACGCTGGACAACATGAAGTCATTATAGGCAAGTCACCGCCTTTTGTAAGTCTATTTACAAATTCGTTTGCCTCTTCCATTATTGTAAGGTCGGCTGCGAAGTTTGTATCAAATACATAGTCAAATCCCAATTCTTTAAGTGCAGCTACGACTTTGCCAGTAGATATTGTACCAGGTCTTAAATCAAATTCCTCGCTTATACCAACTCTGACAGCTGGGGCGATTTGGACCATAACTGGTTTATCTTTTTGTGCAATCAACTTCCACGCCTCGTCTGTGTTGTCTTTTTCAAGTAATGCACCTGTTGGACATACATTTATACATTGACCACAGAATGTGCATTCAGTTTTTGCTAAATCTGTTTCAAAGAATGTCCCGATTTCTGTAGAAAATCCTCTATTAATTCCTGATAATACTCCTACAGTTTGGACTTTATTACACATTGTCTCACATCTTCTGCACAAGATACATTTGTCGTTGTCTCTCATTATAGAAAAAGAGCTGTAGTCTTTAGATTTTTCTAATCTCTCACCTTCAAATTTTATCTTCTTAATTCCAAGTTGAACTGCTATATCTTGAAGTCCACAATTTCCGCATTTTGTACAAGTGTAGCAGTCTTGTGGATGGTCAGATAATAAAAGTTCGACTACACCTTTTCTAAATTCAATTATTTCAGGTGTATTAGTTTGTACCTTCATTCCCTCTTTTGCTAGTGTTGCACATGATGGCACCAATCTTCCATCTGCATTTACTAGACAGACACGACATGATGCACAGCTATTGTCAAATCCTATATCATCTATATGTAAATAACATAAGTTAGGTATTTTTACATTTACTTTTTTTGCCGCCTCTAAAATATTAGTCCCCTCTTCAACAGCAACAGCTTTTCCATTTATAGTTAAATTAATTAAACTCATTAATAGATTCCTCCTTTAAAAACTCGGTATATGCGATATTTGTGAATTACTCTTTTATTATTGCGCCTTTTCTACATTTTTCCATACAAGCCCCGCATTTCAAGCACTTAGTAGTATTGATTGTGTGTTTTTGTTTCTTTTCACCAGTGATTGCTTCTGCTGGACAGTTTTTCTTACATAATCCGCATCCGATACAATCGTCAGTTATTACGAAGTTTAACATAGCGCTACATTTAGCTGCTGGACATTTTTTATCCTTAACGTGAGCTAAATATTCATCATAGAAACAATTTAATGTACTAAGTACTGGGTTTGGAGCACATTTACCAAGACCACATAAAGAAGTATTTTTTATTATTGTAGCTAATGATTTTAAATTAACTAAGTCCTCTTCTGTACCGTTACCTCTGCATATTTTATTTAATATTTCAAGCAATCTTCTATTTCCTATACGACATGGAGTACATTTTCCACATGATTCATCAACAGTAAATTCTAAGAAGAATTTAGATATATCGACCATACAGTCGGTTTCGTCTAAAACTAACATACCACCAGAACCCATCATAGAGCCTATTGATGCTAGCGATTTGAAATCTATTGGAGTGTCTAGGTCTTTTGCTGATATACATCCCCCAGATGGACCACCAGTTTGAACAGCTTTAAATTCTTTTCCTCCTGGTATTCCTCCACCTATTTCGTATACGATTTCTCTTAAAGTAGTCCCCATCGGTACTTCAACAAGACCTACGTTGTTTACTTTTCCACCTAAGGCGAAAACTTTTGTTCCTTTTGAATCTTCTGTACCGAATGATGAGAACCACTCAGCACCTTTATTTATTATTGCAGGTATGTTGCCAAACGTTTCCACGTTGTTTACAGTAGTTGGAGCTTGCCATAGACCATGTTCAGTTGGAAAGTATTTATTTACGATTGGCTCACCACGATTACCTTCTATTGATTTGATAAGTGCTGTACCTTCACCACAGACAAATGCACCAGCACCGTATTTTAATTCTATTTTGAAGTTAAATCCACTTCCCAATATATCCTCACCCAAAACGCCTGCCTCTTCTGCTTGGGCTATTGCTATTTTTAATCTCTCTATTGCTAGTGGATACTCTGCTCTTATGTATATATATCCAATATCAGAGTCTGTTGCATATCCGGCAATCGCCATAGCCTCAAGTACGCTGTGTGGGTCGCCTTCAAGAAGTGATCTATCCATAAATGCACCTGGGTCGCCCTCATCTGCATTACAGACAATATACTTATGTCCGTTTAATCTTTTGTTTTCGGCAGCTGCTGCCCATTTTAATCCTGTTGGGAATCCTGCTCCCCCACGCCCTCTAAGGCCTGATTTTTTCATTTCGTCTATTACTTGTTGTGGAGTCATTTCTTCTAGACATTTAGCAAGTGCTAAATAACCGTCGTTTGCTATATATTCTGAGATGTCTTCTGGGTTTATATGACCGCAGTTTCTTAATGCAATACGAAGTTGTTTTTTATAGAATTGCATATCTTCGTGTTTTTGAACTTTTTTATAATCAAGTGCAGGTTCTTCAAATAATAATCTTTCTACTACTTCATTTCTACCTATATGACTTTCAACTATTTCTTTTGCGTCATCTGGTTTTACATGAACGTAAAATACATTGTCAGGATATACTTTAACGATTGGACCCATTGCACAAAATCCAAAACATCCTGTCAAATGTACCATTGCGTGGTCTTCAAGCCCCGCATTTTTTATTTCTTCTTTTAGATTTTCTATAATAAGTAAACTCTCTGAAGAGGTACATCCCGTACCTCCACAGACTAGTATATCTCTTTTATCTGGTATAGCATCTGTATGGTTTTCTCTTAAATCGAGAATTGGTTTATATTTTTTTACAGCATCTTTTAACTCTGCTATCGTATTTAATTTTTTCATCAAAAGCACCCCCTAACAGCTTAATTCTAAATTTCTATAATTATCTAGTATTTTTGAAACATCATCTACAGTTGCTTGTCCGTAAACTTTTCCGTTTACAACTACAACTGGTGCAAGCCCACAAGCACCTACACATCTTAAACCTTCAAGTGTAAATTTAAGATCTTCAGTAGTTTCACCAGCTTTAATTCCTAATTGTTTTTCAAATTCAGCCATTACTTTATCTGAGCCTTTGACGAAACAGACAGTACCAAGACAGACGCTTATCTTGTATTCTCCAATTGGATTTGTTGAGAAGTAAGAATAAAAACTAACAACGCCATATACCTTAGAAGGTGATACTCCTAATTTTTCAGCTATATGGAGTTGAACTTCTTTTGGAAGATAACCAAATATCCCTTGAGCCTCTTTAAGCACAAATATCAATGCACTCTCATCAGCTACTTCTAATGAATTTATTAAATTATCTAATTCATCAAATAATTTCCTATTTTGTTCAACAAAATTGCACATAAAAATCCCCCTTTAAAAATAACCTTTGTTTTAAGCTTCTGCGCTTGCTTTCTTATTAGCATCTAAACGTCTTGGAT
>NZ_JADPET010000192.1 GCF_015667935.1 Clostridium sp. 1001270J_160509_D11
ATTATTATCTCCTTCTTCTATATAGTATTATTATTTCATTAAAGTTTTTTGTATTTATTTTTTAAATTGGTTTCTATATTCTTACTAATACTTTATACACTAGTAATACCAACATAATTATTAATTTTTCAAGTGATAAACTTTTATTTTTATGTAAAAATTCATTTCTTTAGCACAATATCTAGTGCCGACTGATTTATTTTACACCATATATTGTGTGCAATCAAGTTAGTTTAATCAAAAATACATAGATATAATTTTCCAAAAATCATCTATTTTTTACCGATGCTTTGCCCCTACTTGAGTCTAGATATTCTTAATAAATTTTACTCTTTCAAAAAATTTTTTTCATAATTTTTTAGGGGTAAAATTTGATTATTTATCTTACGAATTTATCAATTGCATCATTTAAATCTTTTAATAATTTTTGTTTTTCTTCTAACTGTTCTTCTCCCACTACATCTACTATACATTTGTTTATATGATCTTCTAATATTTTCTTCCCTAAATTGTTTAATGCAGCTTTTACTGCTGATATTTGTATTAAAATTTCTGTGCAGTCCCTATGTTCTTCCATCATAGTTTTTACAGAATTAGCATGCCCAATAATTCTAGACATCCTATTTATTAACTTTTTATAATCTTCATCCGAATGTTTATGATTTGAATGAGCATGATTATGCTCATGATTATTCTCTTGTATATTACTACCCATTAAAACCCCTCCTAATCTCATTTACAACATATCAATTATACCTTATATATTATTTTTTAACCATTTTATTATAAATAATTGACACTTTTTTCCATAAATCCTATAATATAATTAATAACCCCCTATAGGGGATATTAATTATATTTAATCAATAAGGAGGTAATTTAAAATGCATGAAGGTCACCATGGAATATTTGATGATATGGAGGATATGGACGATTTATTTGGAATAAATGAAGAACATGATCATGGACATCATCACCACGAACATAGTCATAATCACGAACACCATGACCATAAGCATAACCAAGATAACTCCGAAGACCATAAGAAAAAGAAATTTAGTTTATTCAATAAGAAAAAGACTGATAAATAACATCACAATATACACCTGAGAGTTTTTCTCTCAGGTTTAAAATTTTTTAAAATGAGGTGTAAAATATGAGCAAATTTATAAAAAAATACAATATATATATCCTTCCTTTTACTTTACTAATATTAAATATATTAGCTATTATTTTTCACTTTTTTACAGAAAATAATTTTAAATTTGAAATTATTCCACTTATAATTGGTGGCTTTGTAGTAATTAAATCTACCGTACTAGCAACTATCAAAAAAAGAAAAGTTACTGCCGGATTATTAGTCGTTTTAGCATTGATAGGTACTACCTATGTTGGGGAATATCTATCTGGTTCTATAGTTTCATTCATGATGATATTTGGCGAGTTTCTAGAAGATTTAACTATGAAAAAAACACAAAATGCAGTCCGCTCTCTAATCCAACTAGTCCCACATAAATGCAGAAAAAAAATCGGAAATAAATTTGAAGAAGTATCAATACGAGAAATAAGACCGGGAGATATAATTCAAGTTATAGCAGGCGAAAAAATTCCTGTTGACGGTATTATTCAAAACGGTCAAGCAACTATAAATGAATCTGCCATAACAGGTGAATCAATGCCAGTTGATAAAACTACAAAAGACAAAGTTTTTGTAGGTACTTTAAATGAAAATGGAGTTATAGAAATTCTCACACAAAAAATAGGTAACGAAACTATACTCGGTCAAATTATCAAAACAGTGAAAAGTGCCCAAGAAAACAAAGGTAATGTACAAAAAACTGCTGATAAATTTGCAGAATTCTTCCTTCCAACTATCCTTTTAATTTGTGCTATAACAGCTCTACTTACAAAAGATATAATGCGTGTAATGTCTATTTTGGTAATTGCATGCCCTTGTGCATTGATACTAGCTACTCCAACAGCAGTTGTTGCAAGTGTCGGTAATGCTGCAAAAAAAGGAGTTTTAATAAAAGGTGGGGTTGTCATTGAAGAATTAGCCAAAGTTACGACTATTTGCTTTGACAAAACTGGAACAATAACTAAAGGTACTCCAGAAGTTGTCGATATCTTAATATGTGATAAATCTAAAAGAAATGAATTTTTAAATACATTAGCAATTGTTGAAAAAAACTCCGGCCACCCTATTGGAAAATCAATTATAAAATATCTTGTTGAAAAAGAGAATCTAAATTTAGATGAAATTCCAAATGGAAAGTTCAACATGATGTTTGGACGTGGTGTAAATGTAAAAATAAATAATAATTATTACGAAGTTTCAAATAGAAAACTTTTAAATGAATTAAATCCCGAAATTTATAAAACACAAAATAAACAAATTAAACCTCTTTCAAATAAGCAGGTTTATAATTTTTTAGACCATGAAGAAAAACTAGGTAGAACTGCTCTAGTTGTCGTTTCAAATGATGAGATACTAGGTTGTATATCTATTGCCGATACAGTCAGACCTTATATTAAAGATACTATCAATGAATTAAAAACTCTCGGTATAGAAGATTTCATTATGCTTACTGGTGACAATGAATATACTGCCCAAGCAATTTGTGATGAAGTTGGAATAAATAAATTTAAATCAAATTTACTTCCTCAAGAAAAATTAGACTATATAAAAGAACTCCAATCAAGTGGAAAACATGTCGCTATGATTGGCGATGGAATTAATGATGCTCCTGCTCTTACACTTGCCAATGTCGGAATCGCAATGGGTATGGCTGGAACAGATATAGCATCAGATGCATCAGATATTACACTTATGTCTGATAGAATTGATTTCTTATGTGAAACAATTGCTCTAAGCAAAAAAACATACTCTATTATAAAACAAAATATTTGGGTATTTGCAGTTTGCGTAAATATAATCGGAATACTTCTATCTGGACTGGGATTTTTAAATCCTATTGCAGCAGCTATTATACACAATGCATCTTCAATTTTTGTAGTATTAAATTCATCTAGAATGTTAGGATATAAATATAAAAATGATACAAAAAACAATAATAGATTATCTTTGCAATCTAATTAATATTAATACTACAATTGATTCAAATAATGAAATTGAAGGCATTTTATATATAAAAGAAGTGTTTGATAATTTAGGTATTGAAAATAAAATTTACGAGCCAGTTTCAGGCAAAGGAAATATAATTGCTACTATAAAAGGAAAAAGTGATAATAAAATACTTCTTCACTCTCATATAGATACAGCTAATTATAATAGTGAAAATTGGCTCTTTCCACCAGATAAAGCCACCATCACAAATAATTGTGTAGTTGGTAGAGGTGCACTTGATTGTAAGGGATTAGTTTCAATTTGGATGGAAATAATGAGAAACTTATCATTAAATAAACATATACCTGAAAATACAATTATATTTATGTGCTCATGTGATGAAGAACAAAGTGGCAAATACGGTACTGAATGGATTTTAGAAAATACAAATATAATTGATAATTTAAAACTAGTTATAGGCGAAGGTGGCGGATATCCTATTGTGCTAAAATCAGACTATTACTTCACTATCCAAACTGAAGAAATTTACCCATATAATTCATATGAATTGAAAAGAATAAATGAAAGTAAAAAATATTCTTATGATTTAATTAACAAAATACTAAATCAAGCTTTAAATTTAGGTTATTACAATAAAAATACATTAGAATTTTATAATAATATAGATTTTCAAGGTAAACGAAAAATCGCAAAACAATCTTTTTATGAAAATATAGATCTCATACTAAGTAGAAATATAAACAGAAACTATACAAATATTTTTTCATTTATAGAATCCGAATTAAAATCTATAAATCAAAATTACAAACTATTGCCTACTATAACACCTGGATATAGTGATAATAGATTTTTTAGATATAGAAAAATACCAACTTTAGGTTTCTTCCCACTTGATACAAGAAATAATATTTCTGGAATTCATGGAAATAACGAATATATTAGTTTTAAATCATTAAAATTATCTTATGATATATTGAGTAAAGTTGTTGATTTTCTATCTAATTATAATTATTAATCAAGCAGCGGATAAATATATGTTTATCCGCTCTTTTTATTTTATACTTTAATTATTTTTCAGGTGTTTTTTCTTTATTAAACATCACTAAACCTATAAAAAATAAAATATCAATTATAAGAAGTATAATCAGGCATATTGTAACTGATGTTCCAAAATAAAAATGGTCGTTTTGTGCTATGAAATCTATTCCAAATACTGATGCTTGTACGTATTTTAGCTCATCATAAA
>NZ_JADPET010000193.1 GCF_015667935.1 Clostridium sp. 1001270J_160509_D11
GTTAAAAACTATAGTTAAGAAAATAATAAATTTATAAAATACAAATACTAAAAACATATAATTATTTTTATTAAAATGATGAAAAAGAATGATTTTTGATTACGATTTGTAGTATGGATTTTTATAAAAAATAATTGCTCAAGCAATTATTTTTTTAAAAGATCCTTTAACATTTGTAAATATATTTGTCCAATATTAGATAGAGTAATGTCCTTATGATAAATTATACCGATATTTATAACTTCATCAACATCAAGAGGGATGGATATAATTTTTCTACCACTTAAAAAATAAGCAGGATACATACCAGAAGAAATTGTATATCCATTAAGTCCTACCATAAAGTCAAATATTGCAGCCCTATCACTAATTTTTATACTCTTTTTTACGCTACGAGTACTTAATATTTCTTCTGAAAAGTAAAATGAATTATATGTTCCTTGTTCAAATGATAAGCAAGGATATTCATCAAGATCTTCTAGTGTAACTATTTTTTTAGATGCAAGGGGATGATTTTCGCTTATAAATATATGAGGTTTAGCTTTTATTAGAGATAAAAATTTAAGATTGCTTTCACGAATAATTTTTTGTAGTACACTTTTATTATAATTGCTTAAATATATAATTCCGATTTCACTGCGTAAATTTTTTACATCATCAATAATTTCAAAGGTTTTTGTCTCTCTAATAGAGAATTCATATTTATCACCACCATATTTTTGTATTAATGATATAAATGCGTTTGTAGCAAAACCATAATGTTGGGTAGATACGCAGAAGTGTTTTTTAGCATACTTATCTTCAATATATTTTTCTTCGAGTATTTCATATTGCTGAATAACTTGTCTTGCATAGCCGATAAATTCGTATCCTTCATTTGTAAGAGTCATACCTCTATTAGTTCGTACAAAAATAGTAATTTGTAATTCTTGTTCTAGCTCTTTTATAGAATTTGAAAGACTTGGCTGGGATATAAATAAACTTTTGGCGGCTTCGTTGATAGAGCCTTTATCAGCTATAGCAAGCACATATTTTAATTGTTGTAAAGTCATATTAATCACCTACTTTTATTAGAAATTATAATCTTTATATTAAAAATTATAGTATAAAATTATTGCAAATAAGCAATTATAAAGCTAGATTTCTTAATATATTGTAATAAATTAAAACTATATTAAAGTGATATACTAATATTAAAAAGTTAAAATGTCAAAGGAAGGAAAAATCATGTTTGGTTATATAAGAATAAATAAGATGGATTTGACATTTAGAGAATATGATTATTATAAAGGGTATTACTGTGGTTTGTGTAAATATTTAAAAGAAAACCATGGTGAAATTTCAAGATTATCATTAAATTACGATATAACATTTTTAATAGTAATTTTAACAGCTCTTTATAAAGTGGAATCAAAAGTTACAGAAGAAAGATGTATTGCTAATCCATTAAAGAAAAAAATGCGTATAGTAAATGAAATAACTGAATACGCAGCAAGTATGAATATACTTTTATCATATTACAAATTAGAAGATAATTTATATGATGACAATACAATAAAAGATAAATTAGCATATGCAATTTACAAAGGAAAATTAAAATCAGCGTATGAAAAATATCCCGAGAAGGCAGAATATATCAAACAACAACTTTTAAATTTAAGAGAATTAGAAAATGAAAAATCAAAAAGTATTGATAGAGTTTCAAATACATTTGGAAACTTAATGGGAGAAATATTTGTATTTAAAAAAGATGAATATGAACAAACTTTAAGAAACATAGGGTTTAACTTAGGAAAGTATATCTACATACTAGATGCATATGAAGATTTAGAAGAAGATTATAAAAATAAAAGATATAATCCATTTATGGATTATATAGATAAAAAAGAAGAGTTAAAAAATAAAGTAGATAGGTTAATAAGTATGTCTTTAGGAATGGTTGCTAAAAATATAGAAAATTTAAATCTTGAATTTAATAAAGCTATAATAGACAACATAATATATTCTGGAGTTTACTTAAGATATAAACATATATTAGAGGAAGGGTGTGAAACAAATGTACAGTAATGTATATCAAGGTCAATTTGGAGATATAAGAAGTCTGATGGCTAAGAAGGAATTTCAAAGAGCATATGATTTACTTCAAAAGATAAACAATAAGTGTAGTGAATGGTACTATCTAACTGGACTATCAGCTATGAATATTGGATATTATGATGAAGGTGAAGAATATATAAAAACAGCGGCCACTATGGAGCCAAAAAACGAAGAATATAGTCATGCATTTAATCAATATAACCAATATAGAAACGACTATAATAATCACTCATATAACTACAATCGAAGAAAAAGAAATGATTCAAATGGTTGTTGCTGCTGTTGTTGTGGTGATGACTGTTGTGATACATTGTGTCAATTATGGTGCGCTGATCAATGTTGTGAATGTTGTGGAGGCGACTTAATAAGCTGTTGTTAAAATAATTGTCACAAGTTTTAATTTAAGGGAGGATTGATTAAATGGGCAGAAAAATTGCATATACAGGGATGCTTTTGGCAGTAGATGTTACGATATTTTTAATGGTTAATTTATTTCAAACAAATACTATTTTTCTGTTGGGTTTAGCATCTCTTCCTATTGCTATTGTTATTATGAATTGGGGGCCAAAAACAGGCATAGTATTTTATCTAGCATCTGTAATACTTAGTTTTATAGCAATGGCAAATAAAATTCATTGGGCTATATATACACTTACATTTGGCATATATGGATTGATTAAATTTTTAATAGAACAAGATAGACCAATAATTTTGGAATATATACTTAAGTTACTTTACGCAAATATAGCTTTAGTAATATTATATTTTATTGCAAAACAATTTGTATATGTACCTTCAAAGTGGTATCTAGTCTTATTATTTGAAGTAGTATTTTTAATATATGATTATGTTTATTCTTTATTTATAGATTATTATGATCAAAAGCTAAAACATATTTTTGAAAAATAAATTTAAAAGAGATATCTATTATAATTTAATTATTTATTATGGATATCTCTTTTTATATATTTAAATCTTATGAATTTCTATATTCATGTGGTGTTTGACCTGTTTTCTTTTTGAATATTTGTATATAATGACTTACATTGTTGAACCCTACATTTTCAGCAATATCTAGTATAGAAAAGCTGGTATTTTTTAATAATTTCATACTTTCGTTAATTCTATAATTAATTAGATAATCGTAAGGTGACATTTTAAGTGATTTCTTGAAAAATCTGCAACACTCACCTTTACTAACAAATACAGAATCAGCAATATCTTGAAGAGTGATTTTATTACTATAATTTTTATGAATAAAGGATAAAACATCTTTGACCCTTTCTTCATTGATTGGTTTGGGTTCTGTTTTTTGAGAAAATATATCATTTTCATTCAGTACTAATAAAAGCCAAAATCTCATTAAATTTATATAAATTTCTAATTCATATCCTCTAGATTTTGATATGTCAGCAGTTATTATATCCATAATGAATTTTAATGCTTCTTTTTCCCACTTATTTTCCCCATAAATTTCAATTGAATTTAAATTATCTGCTGTAATAACGGGGTCGATGTACTTTTGTTCAATTATGCTTCCAGGGAAAGTTTTTAATAACTTAGGGTTAAATATTACAGAATGATAGATACAATCTTTATCACCAACACTTTTAGCCATGTGTATTCTTTGTGTATTTATAAAAATTCCCTGACCACTCTTTAAAATATATGACTTTTCCCCAACTATAAACTCTATAGACCCCTTAGTTACAATTGATATTTGTATTTCATCATGCCAATGAAGTTTAACATAACCTTTAGAAAAATTTCTAATTTCACTAAAACTAACTTCAAAGGGGAATGAATACATTTTTTCAATACTAATATCTTCTAATTTGTCATTTAAAACCATTTTATTAGGACGCATAAAATTCACCCCTTATATGTTAATATATTGATATTTTTTCGTTAAGATACTGATAGAAATAAAGTTATCTTGACGATATAATTATAATTGAAAATATCTAGTTAATCAAATTAAACTAGCAAAAAATATATTGTT
>NZ_JADPET010000194.1 GCF_015667935.1 Clostridium sp. 1001270J_160509_D11
TTTTCGTAATGTTTATAATTATATCCATTTTATTTTAAAGTATTCTTATATATACATTTTTTATTAATTATTTTCTAGTTCTTTATATAAATCTTTTATGATACTCAATCCTTTTCTAAGCTCATCCTCATCTTTTGGAGAGCATATAGCAATTCTTATAGCGTACTTATTATATTAATTCACATCAAATTCAAACTTTTTAGCTACAGTTTTAACTATCTTAAAATAAAACTAGATCACTAAATAGAGACTTCTATTAATAAATTTAACTGCATTAGGTTATAATTATAAGTATGGTTAATTTTGTAAAAAGAAAGGGAGATAAACATGAAATATAAAGTATTAAAAAAACAAAACAGCTCTAAAAGTTGTCTTGTTTGTGGTGTGAAAAATGATTTAGGTCTAAAGGCTCGTTTCTATCAATTAGAAAATGGTGAATTGGCATCTATTTTCAATTCTAAGGAATTTCACCAAAGCTATCCTGGAAGAGTTCATGGTGGAATATCTGCAGCAATTTTAGATGAAACTATCGGTCGTGCCATAAGCGTTAGTGACGAAACAGTTTGGGGTGTTACAGGAAGTTTGGAACTAAGATATAAAAAGCCAGTCCCAATCGACTGCGATATAATAACAGTTGCTAGAGTAACTAGAGATACAAGAAAATTATTTGAAGGTGAAGGTGAAATAATCCTTCCTAATGGCGAGATTGCAGTTACTGCAAAAGCAAAATACGTAAAAATGCCGATTGGTCAAATTGCTGATGAATGTGATATGGCTGAGGAATGGATTCCTATCCCAGATGATGAACCTGTAGAATATATCGAAATTCCAGGAAGATAAAAATCTTAACTTTTAATTTAATATATTATGCAAACTAACAACGTATCTTGAAATAGTATCATTTCGAGATGCGTTTTTTCATATTATATAAAGGAGGTTTCTAAAACAACGTAGAATTAAGTAACATATTAAAAACTCTATGTTGATAATATTTTTATATACAAAGGTGTGTGATATATTGGATTTTGAAAAAAGAAAATTTGAAGTTATGGATTCACTACGAGATGCCGACCTTCTAGAGTCTTTTGATATACTTGAAGATGATCACCAAGCACTACTTTTAAGAACTTATCAAAAAATTGACGAAACACAAGCTCACTGCATAATCTCTATTATCATGTCTAGTGATAGTGCCTACAGTTTAATCTACTACGTTTTCGCTAAACTCGCAGACTTTAGCAAACAATCTACTATAATAGAATTTCTAAATAAACTAAATAACGATAGCATTCTTATGAAATATTATATTGATAAACAAAATCATATAGTTGGGGCAATAAATTATATTGGAATTGATACAAATTTTAATAGTTCTGAATTTATAAATTTGATGGAGATAGGCTTTAGCGAAATTATTGATGCATATAATAAAATCAAAAATTTAATTTAGGGGGAATAAAAATGGACTTTGATACTAAAAAATTGAAAGTTATGGGTGCAATGAGGGATGCCGATATTTTAGAATCATTTGATATTTTACAAGATGATAATGATGCCCTATGTCTACAATCTGCACAACAAATTGATGATTCTGGTGCAGTCTGTGTAATATCTGTAATATTACTTCCAAACCGAGCCTACAGCCTAGTGTACTACTATATAGCAAAACTCAATAATCCCTCAAAAAAAAATCTTGTTTTAAATATTTTAAATAGTTTAAATGAAAGTAGTTTATTGGTGAGATATTACCTAGATGAAGACGATAAGATATATGGCTGTGTAAATTATATTGGTGTTGAAAGAACATTTAGCAGTACTGAGTTTATACATATATTAAAAGTTGGCTATCGAGATGTCTTAGAATCTTATAGCACAATTATAAATTCTATTTAGTATAATAATAAAAAAACTGGATTATAAAAATCCAGTTTTTTATTTATTCATAAATCTTATTTATTATCTTCATCTAAATCTGCTTTTTTATCTATTTTTATATCAATCTTCTTTTCAAGAGTTAACCCTTCGTCAACTGTTTGAAACTCACTTCCTTCAAGTACAACTTCATTTTGATCTGAAGTATTATCTGAGTCTGTGTTTTCTTCTATTTTATCAGAAGGCTTTTCTCCATTTAAGATTTCCATAAATTCCTCACCTGTTATTGTTTCTCTTTCAAGTAAGTATTTAGATATTTCGTGTAGTTTTTCTTCATTTTCTTTAAGTATATTCATAGCTTTTTTGTGAGCTGATTTTATTATACTTAAAACTTCTTGGTCTATTTTAGTTGAAGTTTCTGGTGAACAAGTAAGCGATGCGTCTCCTCCTAGATATTGATTTGTCACTGTTTCAAGTGCCATCATATCAAAGTCTTCACTCATACCATATCTTGTTACCATTGCTCTAGCCATTTTTGTTGCTTGTTCTATATCGTTTGATGCACCTGTTGTGAATGAGCCGAATATTAACTCTTCTGCTGCACGTCCTCCTGTAAAAGTAGCAATTTTATTAAATGCTTCTTGTTTTGTCATTAGGACTTTTTCACCTTCATCAACTTGCATTGTATATCCAAGTGCCCCAGAAGTACGAGGTATTATTGTTATCTTGTGTACTGGTGCAGATTCTGTTTGTTTTGCTGCAACAAGCGCATGTCCAACTTCATGGTATGCAATTATTGATTTTTCTCTTTGAGATATAACTGCACCTTTTCTTTGATAACCAGCTATTACAACTTCTACACTTTCTTCTAAGTCTTCTTGTAAAACTTGATGTCTACCCATCTTAACTGCTCTTAATGCACCTTCGTTTATTATGTTAGCAAGTTCAGCACCACTAGCTCCTGCTGTTGCTCTAGCAATTGCATTGTAGTCTATGTCTTTAGCCATATTAACACCATGTGCATGTACTTTAAGTATTGATTCACGACCAGCTAAGTCTGGAAGTTCTACAGGAATACGTCTATCAAAACGACCTGGTCTAAGTAATGCTTTATCTAGTGAATCTGGTCTATTTGTAGCCGCTAATATAACAACACCTTTTTTACCATCAAAACCATCCATCTCAGTAAGAAGTTGGTTAAGTGTTTGTTCTCTTTCGTCGTTTCCTCCTGGCATACCAGTATCACGTTTTTTACCTATTGTGTCTATCTCATCTATAAATACTATACATGGAGCTTTTTCGTTGGCTTGTTTGAATAAGTCCCTAACTTTCGCAGCACCCATACCGACAAACATCTCAACAAATTCAGATCCTGATATTGAGAAGAATGGAACTTTTGCCTCACCTGCTACTGCTTTCGCAAGTAATGTTTTACCTGTTCCTGGAGGTCCTACAAGTAGTGCTCCCTTAGGCATTACTGCCCCGATTTCTTCGTATTTTTTAGGATTGTGAAGGAAGTCTACTATTTCAGTAAGAGCTTCTTTTGCCTCATCTTGTCCTGCTACATCATCAAAAGTCTTTCCTGTTTGAGCTTCAACATATACTTTGGCATTACTCTTACCAAATTGCATTGCATTTGCTCCTCCACCAAGTCTCTTCGCCATAGATTTCATAAGCCAGTTTCCTATAAATAAGAAAATTGCAAGTGGCAATATCCAGCTCACTATAAAGTTTACTATCCATGAATTTTCATCTGTGACTTGTTTTGTAAACTTAACGTTGTGGTCTTGTAAAGTTTTTACTAAATCTGGATTTTCAACATATCCTGTATAGTATGATTTTTTATTTTTCTTTTCATTTTCCCCACTCTTTTTTAAAGTGTATACTATTTGTGTATCACTCATCTCTACTTGGTCTACTTTATCTGATTCAACCTGAGTTAAAAATGTACTATAATCCACTTCTTCATATATTCGAGAATTTATGCTTGGTAAAAATAAGCTATTCAACATTACAACAAGCAATAATATTAAAAAGAAGTTAAAATAATTAAAATGTTTTGGTTTGTTTTTTTCTTCTTTCATATTAGCACCTTTCCTATGTATTAATTTATTTTACATAAATATTTGGTTCTCAAAATACCTATTAAAATTCATTATATATTATTATTGATAAAAAA
>NZ_JADPET010000195.1 GCF_015667935.1 Clostridium sp. 1001270J_160509_D11
AATTATTTTGATTAAAGATATTATTATTGTTATAATAATATTATTATCTAAAAAATGACTAGGAGAGAAATTTAAATGAATTATTTAAGTAGTATTTTAGTATCTCTAGTAGGTATAGTATTTGCAATGACAATACATGAATTTGGTCATGCATTTGCAGCGTATTTACTAGGTGATGATACAGCTAAAAGAGCAGGAAGAATGACTATTAATCCATCTAGACATGTCGATTTAGTAGGTTTAATAATGCTTATGATATTCCATTTTGGATGGGCAAAACCAGTGCCAGTAAATCCAAATAATTTTAAAAATTATAGGGTTGGAAATTGTATAGTTTCATTAGCTGGGGCTTTTGGAAACTTAGTAGGTGCAATAATTTGTGCTATGATTGTAAAATATAGTACTATGTATTCTATTTCATTAATAGCAGCTACAGCACTAAACTATAACCTATGGTTTGCTGCATTTAACTTACTTCCAGTTCCTCCACTTGATGGATGGGGCGTTATTTCTAGTTTTTTACCTTATAAATTTAGAGAATTTGAAATTAAATATGAAAATGTAGGATATATAGTATTAATTGTATTATTATTTACAAATTTAAGTTCTTATATAACATCTCCATTAGTAAATATATTCTGGTCTATCGTGAGAAGCGTAACACACGTTATATAGATGAAATACAGCATACATTTAAACGTATATGACGGTCCACTAGATTTACTTTGTGATATGATATCTAAACAAAAGATAGATATCAAGGATATTTCTATAATCGAAATTACAAAACAGTATCTAGCATATATAAATATGTTAGAATCTATGGACTTAGAAGTTACAAGTGATTTTATTACTATGGCTACTAAGCTATTAGAAATAAAATCAAAGTATCTACTGTTTTCACAAAGAGATTTAGACGAAGAAGAAGACCCAAGACTTGAACTGATGGAGCAATTAAAAGAATATAAGAAATATAAAAAAGCTAGTGAAGTGATAAAAGACAATGTAGATTATTTAAATCAACCATATTACAGAACTAGAGAAGAAGTAATAATAGATGATAAGATGGATTTAAGCGAAATATCTATCGAATCTATAAAATCTATACTTCCATATATATTTAAGGTAAAAAATGTTGAAGAAGAAACTAAAAAAGATGAAAGATTAAATAAAATAGTAAGAGGAAAAATAATATCTGTTGAAGAAAAGATAGAATATATACAAAATATATTAACTACCGCAGATAAAATAAGCTTTAACAATATAATAAAAGATAATACAAAAGATGAAGTGATAGCTACATTTTTATCACTACTTGAGCTTATAAAAGCTAAGGAAATAGTTGTAGTACAAGAAAACTTCTTTGAAGATATTATTATTAAAAAGAATTTGGAGAATTAATATGAGCAGAAGTGAAATAAAATCTATTATAGAATCAATAATGTTTGCATATGGAGAACCAATAAGTATAAAGGAATTAAATTATGCCATTAATGAAGAACTTTCTCCAAAAGAAATAGAATATATGTTAAATTTATTGAAAGATGAATATGAGGAGCAAAATCGAGGTATACAAATTATAAAATTAGAAGATAGATATCAAATGTGTACAAATAAAGATTATACTCCATATATAAAAAAGGTATTAGAACCTAAAAGAAAAAAGACTTTAAGTCAAGCTACTTTAGAGACGCTGACTATAATTGCATATAAACAACCTATAACAAAAGTTGAAATTGAAAATATAAGGGGAGTTAAATGTGATAAGGTCTTACAAACTCTTCTTGAAAATTCTTTAATTAGAGAAGCTGGTAGATTAAATAAAATAGGAAAACCTATAATATATAAAACTACAGATGAGTTTTTAAAACTTCTAAATATAGAAAAATTAGAAGATTTACCTCCTATTGAAGAATTTGAAGAAAATATAGATTAATTTTTACAGGGGGAAGCAATATGAAAAATATAAGTTTACCATTAATAATAGGGGCAGTAATGTGTGTGGCAAGTATATTATTTGGAGTTAATACAATAAATTCTGGGGGTACTGTAAAAGGTATATTATGGATGGTTGCAGCCTTATGCTGGGCATCCTTTGTAAGAAATATCTTTAGAAAAAACAACAAGCAAAATAATAGACAAAATAATAAATAAAGAAATCTTTATCATAAAGATCCTTAAAGAAATTAAAAAGGGGCTGTCGCACTAAGAAATAGGGCGATGCCCTTTTTGTAAAAAAAATAAATCCCAAGCTCAAAAGATCTTGGGATTTTTTGTATAATAATTGTATGACCAAACACAATACTATACAAGTAGATTATACTATTTCAGAAAATAATTATCAATTAAAATCATTATTAAATATTGATTCTTTAATACCAAAAGATGATTCTGTGAGGTGTTGTTAAGTCAAATTATAGAGGAGATGAATTTAGAAAAATTATATCAGACTTATTCTCGTATTCGAGGAAATTCAGTAACCCCAAGACAACTTTTGAAAATTATAATATACGCAAATATGAATAATATTTACTCATCTAGAAAAATTGAAACTTCGTGTAAAAGGGATATTAATTTTATGTATCTTTTAGGCGGAGCCTCCGCTCCAGACCATTCAACAATTGCAAGATTCCGTAGTATTTATTTTGCACCAGTATGCGAAAGCCTAATGGCTCAATTTACAAAAATAAGATTAAAAAGTATCATTTGAAAAAACTTTTAAAAAAGCTTAAACGCTTATCAATTAAAGAAAATATAGTTTTTGTCCATGGTAAAGGAAGAAGGAAATCACTTATTCAAAAGGCTATAGAAAAATTAAATGAATATATTAATCGATTGAAAAAATATACTAAAGATTTATACATAATGGGTCAAAGAAATAGCTATTCAAAAACAGATAAAGATGCAACATTTATGCGAATGAAAGAAGACCATATGAGAAATGGACAACTTAAACCAGCATATAATGTTCAATTTGGTGTTGATTCTGAATATATAGTTTGGGCAAGTGTTGGACCTCAACCTACAGATACAACAACCTTAATACCTTTTTTAAAATCAATCGAAAAACATACTGGATTTAAGTATTCTAAAGTAATAGCAGATTCAGGATATGAAAGCGAAGAAAAGTATGTATTTTTAGAAGATAATCAGCAATTATCTTTTCTAAAGACATCTGATTATGAAATTAAAAAAACAAAAAAGTATAGAAATGATATTGGCAGAAAAGAAAATATGATTTACTGCGAAAAAGATGATTATTACATTTGTAAAAATAATAAAAAGTTATACGTAAGTGGAACAATTAATAGAAAATCAAAAACTGAATATAAAAGCAAAATAACTTGTTACACTTGTGAAGATTGTAGTAATTGTGAATATAAGAAAAAGTGTATTAAAGGAAACAATAGTAAAATACCTATTGAGCAAAGAACTAAAAATCTACAAGTATCTAAATTATTTCATAAAAAACAAAAAGAAAACTTAGAGAGAATTACTAATCCCGAAGGGCGTAAATTAAGAATGAATAGAAGCATACAAGCGGAAGGAGCTTTCGCTCAAGTGAAACAAAATATGCAATTTAAAAGATTTTTAAGTCGTGGTAATAAAAATGTACTTTCTGATGGTGTATATTTTTATATTTTAAAAGTAAATTTCCCTTATCAAACACTAAAAAATACATTAAATTTAAGTTAAAAAAAGGCTACCGCAGAACGAATTTTTTATTGTTCGTGCGACATCCCCTTTTTGTTTATCATTATTCCTCATCTTCGCCAAATGTATCGTAATAAAGCGCTTTTATTTCTTCATCAGATTTCTCTTGTAAAGAATCTGAAATATCCTTGTGTGCAATTATAAGATAGTAGTTGATTAATTCATCTGCCATTATAGATATATCCATTTTGTCCTCCTATAGTCATTATTAGAAATTTAAATAAAAGTTATTTATAAGGTGATTGTAGCACATATTATCTTTAAAATATATTTAAAAATAATAT
>NZ_JADPET010000196.1 GCF_015667935.1 Clostridium sp. 1001270J_160509_D11
GGCAAATACAAAATTTTAATAAAAATCTTTATCCTAAAGAGCATTAAATAAAGATAGATTTTTGAAAAATATTAATAAAAACCATACTTATCCACAGATTTGTGGTAGAGAAAAATTAATAATATATTAAAAAAAATCTAGAAAATTAAGATAGTGAAAATAATTGAAAATATAAGATAAATATATTAAAAAATAGAGGATATTAAAACTTTAACATCTAAATAACATGTAAACCTAAATAAATTAAAAATTACAACATATAGATTAGAGTAAACACTTTTAATGAATTAATTTAAGAAATACAGTAAAGGGAGGATTCCAAATGACACCGGAAATAAAAGAGAAATTATTAGGTCTTATAAACGAAAAAGCATATAATCCCCTAAAAAAAGAAGAATTAGCATTAATATTTGACATACATTCATGTGAGATGCCATTATTCAACAACTTTTTAGAGGAATTACAAGATGAAGGATATTTAATTATATCTAAAAAAGGTAGAGTTATGACACCAAGTGCTATGGGATACTTTGTTGGAAAATTCATATCTCATAGAAAGGGATTCGGATTTGTTGAATCAGATGAGGAATTCACACAAGATTTATTTATAGGTCCAGATGATATAAATGGAGCAATGAACGGCGACAGAGTAATGGCTGAGATAGTTAAACCAGCATCAGAAGGCAAAAGAGCTGAGGGATCTATCGTAAAAGTATTAAAAAGAGAAAATGAGACTGTTATAGGTCTTTTCCAATTATCAAATAAAAACTTTGGATTTGTTATACCAGATAACAAGAAATTTACACAAGATATATACGTTCCAAGCAGATTCTTCTCAGGAGCGAAAGACAACGACAAAGTAGTATGCAAAATAACAGTTTGGCCGACAGAAGGAAGAAAGCCAGAAGGTAAAATAATAGAAGTTATAGGTCAAAAGGGAGAACGTGGGGTAGAAATCGACTCAATAATAAGAGCACACGGACTACCAGAAGAATTCCCACACAAAGTATTAGAAGAAGCAGACAGAGTTATAGTTCCAATACCACAAGAAGAAATAGATAGAAGAATGGATTTAAGAGATTTAAAAACATTCACTATAGATGGTGAAGATGCAAAAGACTTAGACGACGCTGTTTCAATAGAAATGTTACCAAACGGAAACTACAAACTAGGCGTACATATCGCCGATGTTTCTCACTATGTTAGAGAAGGCTCAAAACTAGACAAAGAAGCGATAAAAAGAGCGACTTCAGTTTACTTAGTTGATAAAGTAATACCAATGTTACCAAAACAACTTTCAAACGGAGTATGCAGTTTAAATCCATTTGAAGATAAATTAACTTTATCAGTATTTATGGAAATAAACGCTGACGGAAAAGTTATAAAATACGACATAGCAGAGTCAATCATAAACTCAAAAGCGAGAATGACTTATACAGAAGTGTCTGACATATTAGAAAAAAACGATGAAAAATTAAAAGCTACTTTCTCTAACTTAGTAGAAGAATTCCACAATGCTGAAGATTTAGCGAGAATTCTTATGAAAAGAAGAGAGAGAAGAGGATCAATCGACTTTGATTTCCCTGAATCAAAAATAATCTTAAATTCAGAAGGAAAAGTAGCAGACATCAAGTCATACGAAAGAAGAATATCAAACAGAATGATAGAAGAGTTCATGCTTGTAACTAATGAAACAGTAGCTGAGCATTTCTTCTGGTTACAAACTCCATTCGTTTACAGAATACATGAGATTCCTGCAGCAGAAAAAATGGAGACATTAAGCAAGTTCGTTGCAACTTTCGGATATGCTTTAAAAGGTGATTTAGAACAAATTCATCCAAAAGAAATCCAAAGAGTTTTAAACTTAATAAAAGGAACTCCAGAAGAAGAAGCAATAAGCACAATCATGCTTAGAAGTATGAGACAAGCGAGATATGCACCACAATGTGTGGGTCACTTCGGTTTAGCGGCACAATACTACAGCCACTTTACATCACCAATAAGAAGATACCCAGACTTACAGATACACAGAATTATAAAAGAACAACTAAACGGAAAATTAACTCCAAAGAGAAGTGAACAACTTGCAAACATAGTTGAGTATGCATCTAACCAATCTTCAGAACAAGAAAGAGAAGCTGAATTAGCAGAAAGAGATGTACATGATTACTACAAAGCTGTTTATATGGCAGACAGAATTGGTCAAGAATTCGACGGAACAATATCAAGTGTTACATCATTCGGTATGTTTGTTGAATTAGACAACACAGTAGAAGGACTAATCAGAATGGTCGACATGACTGACGATTATTACAACTATATCGAAAGCAGCTACTCATTAGTAGGAGAAAGAACTAAGAGAGTGTTCAGAATAGGTGACCAAGTTAGAATCAAAGTTAGCAAAGTAAATGTAGACTTTAGAGAAATTGACTTCGAACTTGTTTCTGTAAAAGAAGACAACAGATTAGTAGACGCTGATGAAAAAGAAGGCGAATAATAGCTTTGAAATGAATATTTAGTTTTAGATGAAGTCTTGAAAATAGCCGACATCTAACGGAATATAAGTTGAAATAGTTGATAAAAATTTAGAGAAGGGATATTATAAAGTAAATAGATAGATTTTATAGTATCCCTTTTTAATGTGTAGCATGAGAACTTGACGAAATTGGAAAACTATGATAAATTATAAATCAGTCTAAAATAAGTAATAAAGAAGGTGAAAGTATGGCAGGAACTAAAAATTTAGCGACAAACAAAAAAGCAAGACATGAATACTTTATAGAAGAAACATACGAATGTGGAATCGAATTAAAAGGAACAGAAGTTAAATCACTTAGAATGGGTAGAGTAAACCTTAAAGATGGATTTGCATCTGTGGATAACTCTGAAGTTTTCCTAAAACAAGTTCATATAAGCCCATACGAACAAGGAAACTCTTTCTACAAATTGGACCCAATGAGACCAAGAAAGCTCCTTCTTCACAAATCTGAAATCAGAAAATTAATAGGGGCAACAACAATAAAAGGTTACTCATTAATTCCACTTAACATGTACCTTAAAAACGGTAAAGTTAAAGTAGAATTAGCATTAGCAAAAGGTAAAAAACTTTATGATAAACGTCAAGACATGGCGAAGAAAGATGCACAAAGACGTATCGAAAGAGAAATGTCAGGAAGATATTAATCTTTAATATGATAGAAAAGTTATAATAATATAAGTCAAACAAGACAAAATATATAATGTTTCTATCATTATGTAACAAATGAAAAATATTTCATTGATTTTTTAACTAAAAAGTATTATATTATTAATACAATAATATTTTAAATATACAACTTAATATGGTGGAACAATAAATAACAGTTTGCAAAAGTCTCAAAGACTCTAAACATCCATGGGGGTGTAAAGGTTTCGACGTGGGTTTGGAACTTGAGGCTGCGTGTCGTGTTACTCCTCTAGATCACGTTAAACCTGGGGAATTAAAATAAACGCAAACGAAAATTACGCTTTAGCAGCTTAATAATTGCTGCTTGTCCCTCTTAGCCCTCCTGCCGGTTAAGACTGGACATCATTTATGCAGGGAACTACTTCTTGGACGCCTCGACCTGAAGTGGACTAATTGAGGCTGGCTGATGATGTAGTCTGCCACTGGACGACATCAAAGGCGAGACACTAATACAGATGGCTACACACGTAGATGCAGCGAGGAATGGGCTTGCGGACAGGGGTTCGACTCCCCTCATCTCCACCAGTAGATATAATTAGAATTGATAAACATATTGTAAATACTAGGTTTTTGAACCTAGTATTTTTATTTTTTCAAAAAGAAAAATAAAGGACAATATGGAATTATTAGTACAGTAGATTTAGATTCAAATACAATAGATTTTGATGATAGTGATATTCTTC
>NZ_JADPET010000197.1 GCF_015667935.1 Clostridium sp. 1001270J_160509_D11
CATCCTATAGCTATATTTATCATAAAAATTATAGATAATGTTTTAAAAGTTATTGTTCTCTTCTTTTTATTTTTTCTATTATTTATTCTTTCATCTAATGTAGGCATTTATTTATTCTTTCTCAATTATTTTTTATATTTTGTTCTTTAAAATATCCATCTATTACTTGTGCTATATATTTCGCACTCGCTTGAGCTTCTGCAGTAGTAGTACCATTACTTCCTACTTCTACTAATATAGCATTGTCTGAGATACTTTGATTGAATCTACCATAAGGTTTTAATACTACTGGCATTATCAAATCAGGATATTTTTTCTTAGCGTATTCAGTTAATCCATCAGCTAATTTTTGTACTTTTTCAACATCATCATTTCTAGCACCTACAACAAAGAAAAATTTAGCTACTTTTTCTCCATTTATTGTTGTAGTGTATTTATTGTGAATATTATTTTTTGTAGCTTGATTAGCTATATTAAGACCGTCTCTATGTAGGTCTATAGTTATATTTACATCATTATATTGATTCATTACAGATTTTATAGTTTCTGCACTTCTTGCATATGAATTATTATATGTGGGACTATCATGAAAAGTAGTAGAATGAACTACTCCCCATCCCAAGTTAGACAGTTGGTTTGTAAGTAAACATCCAACAGACATAACTGAGTGGTCCTTATCTTCAGAGTGATAATTTCCTTTTGGTGAATCAGAATATGTTTCACAACTGTGACTGTGGTATATCAAAATTTGTGGTTTATTGTTAGTAACTCTTAATTTTGAATTATATACACTACTGTCTAATGTTATACCATTAGCATTTGTTGTTTTTGCAACAGGAATATTAACTTCTCCTACATATACATTAACAAACTGATTATTTGTAGCTTTATTATTATTTGTAGTTGTATCTTCTTTATTTGATTGATCGCTTTTATCTGTATTTTGTTCATCTTTTTCTATAACTTTAACTTCGGGATAAGAATATTTTATTAAGTTTTTAAATAATCCATTCTTATCAAGCCCTAATGTAATACTTGGTATTGTAAATAATAAAATAGCTATACTTATTACTTTAGCAAATTTATTATACATATTTCTCCTCCTTAGTTTTAAATCCTTCCTGGATGGAGGGACCTATTTAATCCTTCGCTTATTATTATCGCTAGATTTTCTATTGTTTCGTCTATGTCTTTTGGAGTTACAATTAAATTTTTATCGTATGGGTCTAAAGAATCTTTAATTAATTGGTATTTTTCTTCTTCTTTTAATTTTTTAAGCATTGTATAAAAGCCACTGCTTTCTTTAGATACTTCCATTAAATTATCTATAGCTAAATCTAGCACATCTATCGTAAGTGTGGCAGCGTCTACTACTGTAGGTACGCCTATTGCAATTACATCTACACCTAAATAAGATTTATCTAATGCTTTTCTTTTATTACCAACGCCTCCTCCTGGTGCTATACCACCAGTTGATATTTGAATAGTTGCATTAACTCTATCCATTTTTCTAGATGCCAATGCATCTATTGCAACTACTCTATCTGGTTTAATTTTGTCTACGATTGATTTTACTATTTCTACTGTTTCAATACCTGTAATCCCCATAACTCCTGGACTCAATGCTGCTACTTCAGAAAAGTCATCATCATAGTCTTTGTTGTAGTTTTTAAAAATATGGCGAGTTACAAGTGTTTTTGATACTGCTCTAGGCCCTAGTGCATCTGAGGTAATGTTCCAGTTTCCTAGTCCTATTACTAGAGTTCGTTTAGATTGATCTGTTCCAAATACATCTATTAGTTCGTCTTTTAGATAATTTATAACTTTTTCTCTAGAATCGTCATCATCAAATTTCATTAAGTCGCTTTCTAGAGTTATATATTTACCTATTTCTTTATTCATTATTTTTGAACCAGTTTCATTTATTATTTCGACTGTAGTAACAGTGCAATCTTCTAGTTCTTTTGTGTCTACTACGACTCCATCAAGAGCTGTCGACTGTTCTTCACATATTTCTGTCGCCTCAAGTGCTAAATCTGTTCTTATACTTATCATAAAAACCTCCAAATGTTATTAAGTCTTATTGAAAAACATTTTAATCATATTTAGTAAACAGAATTATAGTTTTAATTTCTGTTTTTTAACTTTGATTATAATTATTAACTCTTTTACGATTTTTAAACATAATTTAAATAAAAGTTAAATTAAATTAAAACTATTGAATATTAATACTTGATTTTTATTTTTATTTCTGTTAAAATCAAATATGTTGACGATGAGAATAATAAATTTTATGGGAGGTGAACAGGTTGGCTAATATAAAATCTGCTAAAAAGAGAATAAAAGTTATCGATAAGAAAACTGATTTAAACAGAGTTAGAAAATCACAAGTTAAAACAGCTATAAGAAGATTCGAAGAAGCTGTTACTGCTGGTAACGTAGAAGAAGCTACTCAAAGATTCCAATTCGCTCAAAAGAAAATATCTCAAGTTGCTTCTAAAGGAACTATACACAAAAACGCTGCTGCTAGAAAAGTAGCTAAATTAGCTCAAAAATTAAACTCTATGAACGCTTAATAAGAAGTTTAATTTGTGCATAAATTGGCCCTTGATTAATTTCAAGGGTTTTTTATTTTGTAAAAATTTAAATAAAAGAAAAAGTCTTCCCCTTTTTAGGAAGACTTTAACTCACTCTTCTCTGGCAGTACTTACTTACTAACATTTCTATAGCAAGTGTATCCCTCATCAGACCATTTTTTATTTTATAATCACTCTCTAGTATATAATTTAACATATCTATTATCATATCTTCTGTAAAGTTCTTACTTATTTTTATCGATTTATTTACTATAAATAAAGAAGTTTTTAATTTTTCTGATATACTTTTATTATTTAGTCCTTTATTTAATAATTCTTTTACTTGGAGCACTGTTTTAAATTGTCTATTTATCATAGCAAAAATTCCTAAAACAGATTCCCCTTCATTTATCATATCATTTAGTATTTTTATAGCACTTTGTGAATTTTTATCTCCAATATAATCAATTAGTTTAAAAATATCATTTTCTATCTTTTTTTGTGAAAGTCTATCTATTATTTCATTTGTAACTTGTGTATCTGTTCCTGCAAAAGAACTTATCTTTTTTATTTCGTTGTCTATATCAGATAATGTAAATTCATTATTTTTATCTTTATATCCAGTAGACTCAATAAAGTACATAATTTGTGCATTTTCTATCATTATGTTGTTTTCTGTAAATTTCTTTTTAGACCATTTAAACAGTTCCATATCAGATATTTTTTCACAATTATAGACAACTCCATTTTTACTTATTCTGTTTACAATGCTTTTTCTTTTATCAATTTCACCATATACAGTAAAAACTAAAATAGTAGTATCAGGAATATTTTCTAGGTGCTCAGCAAGAGTTTTTTCTTCTTTATCAGAAAAATTCTTTTTCTTAGCTTTTGTAAGCAATTCGAAATCCTTTACTATTACTATTTTTCTTTCATCCATAAATGGAAGTGTTTCTATAGAACTAAGCAATTGTTCTAATGTAATTTCTTTGCCATCTATTATATCTAAATTGAAATCGATCATACTTTCGTTCAAAGATTCTCTAAATAATTTTATAGTATTATCTATTAAATAGTGCTCTCTACCATATAATAGATAAATTTTTTCAAAATTTTTAGCTTTTATATTATAGACAATATCCTTGTATTTCATTTTCTTGCTCCTTCATAGTTTTAATTTCTTTGT
>NZ_JADPET010000198.1 GCF_015667935.1 Clostridium sp. 1001270J_160509_D11
ATTTAAAGATAATAAATTTAAAGATAAAATGATAAAATATGAATTTACTAAACGAGGGGGACAAAAAAATGAAAGATATAAATAAAATACTAGATGAATTAGAGAAATTATACCCAGATGCACAATGTGAACTAAATTATGAAACGCCATTTGAGCTTTTAGTAGCAACTATATTATCCGCTCAATGCACAGATGTAAGAGTTAATAAAGTAACAGAGAAATTATTCGCAAAATATAACACACCAGAACAATTTGCACAATTAACAGAAGAAGAAATAGGAGAGGAAATCAGAAGTTGTGGACTTTATAAAAGTAAATCAAAAAAAATAAAAGAAACTTCTAGAATGATTTGTGAAAACTTTGAAGGTGAAGTACCACAAACTTTAAAAGAATTAACTACACTTCCTGGTGTAGGAAGAAAAACAGCAGATGTAGTTTTAAGTAATGCTTTTAACCAAGATGCTATAGCAGTTGATACTCATGTATTTAGAGTAACAAACAGAATAGGGATAGTAAACGAGAAAACAGCAGAAAAAACAGAATTTGCACTAATGGAAGCTATTCCAAAAAATAGATGGTCACATTCTCACCATTTATTTATATTCCACGGAAGAAGAATGTGTAAAGCAAGAAAGCCAGAATGTGATTTATGTCCAATAAGAGAGGAATGTAATTATTATAATAGCACTCAAAGAAATGATTAATTACTACAGGAAGGGATGACAGCGTTGAAAAAAAATAAACTTTTAATGATGTTAGTAATTATTTTTATGCTACTAAATAATAGTATAATTTATGCATTTGACTTAGAAGGAAAAATATCAAAGAATGTATACATTGGAGAAATAGATGTATCAGACTTAACTATTGAAGAGGCTACAAAAAAGGTAAACTTATATATAGAAGAAAATAGATATTTTAATTTAATTTATAATGATAAAAAAATAAAAATAGATAAAAATACATTTGATTTAGACTATAAAATCCCACAATTAGCTCAGAATGCGTATAATGTAGGTAGAGACAAGGATATAATAACAAATATAAAAACAAAAGTTAGCTTAAAACGAGGAAATAAAGAAATAATACCAATCGTTTCTTATTATAATATTTCAAAAATAGACGAATTAATAAAACAACTTAATGAACAATTTTATATCTCACCTGTAAATGCAACTGCAGAAGTCATAAATGACAAAGTAGCTGTTACCAAAGGGAGTTATGGTCAAAATATAAATAAACAACAATTAAAAAGTATAATAATCTATAAAATTGATAACTTAAACTCTAAAGACTCTGAAATACCAATAACAGTTTTAAAGCCTAAATATACTTCTAAACAACTATCAAAAATAGACACATTATTAGGGAGTTATGAAACGTATTTTAATCCTAAAAATATAAATAGAGTAAATAATATTAGTGTTGCAACACAAGCTACAAGCAATGTAATTATAAATACTAATGAAAAATTTTCTTTTAATAATGAATTAAGAGAAAAAAATGTATATAATCAATTAAGAGAGGCTCCTATTATCTTAAATGGAAAACCAGATAAAGGAGTTGGTGGTGGAATATGCCAAGTTTCAACGACAATCTATAACGCCGCATTATATGCAGGTATGGATATAGTAGAAATAACAAACCACTCTATACCAAGCCCTTATGTCAATAAAGGACGAGATGCTACTGTATGTGAGGGGGCTATAGATTTTGTTTTTAAAAATAAATACAATACTCCAATAATAGTACACAATACAATTTTATCAAATAAAATTGTATCTAATATATATGGGAGTAGTGACGATAAAAGCGATATAGAGATTGATACAGAAGTGATTGAAACAATCACAAATAAAAAAATATATAAAAATAATTCTAAATTACGAAAAGATGTAAAAGTAGTTGAACAACCTGGAAGATTAGGATATACTGTAAATACTTTTCGCATATATAAATCAAATGGTGAAATTTTGAAAAAAGAACTGATAAATAAAAGTTATTATCCACCTTGTGATGAAATAATTTTGAAAGGAACAAAAGAAGTTCAAAATGAGGTAACAAAATAATGTTTAAATAAGTTATATTTATTTAAATCTATTTTTTAAATAATAAGTTTTTTGATATAATATAATTTAGATTTATTATAGAGTTATAATTAAATAAATTATTAAAATAATTAGCAATTGTGAATAGTATAAGGAGGAAAACATGTCAATAAACGTTGTATTAGTAGAACCAGAAATACCTCAAAATACTGGAAATATAATAAGAACTTGTGCAAATACAGGTGCAACTTTGCACTTAATTAGACCATTAGGTTTTTCATTAGAAGATAAATATTTAAAAAGATGTGGACTGGATTATTGGGATATTTCAGAAATAAAATATTATGATAGCTTTGAGGAGTTACAAGAAAAATATCCAGATGCAAAATATTATTATTCAACAACTAAAGCAGAAAAAACTCATTCAGAAATGGAATATGAAGATGGATGCTTTTTAGTGTTTGGGAAAGAAACAAAAGGGTTGCCAAAGCCTCTAGTAGAAGCTAATATGGATACTTGTATTAGAATACCTATGCTAAATATAGAAAAGGCTAGATCTCTAAACCTATCAAATTGTGTAGCTATAGTAGTATATGAAGCTATGAGACAAATTGGATATCCAGGCATGAGATAACAATTTTATGATGAAGGAGTAGTTTAACTATGGGCAAAATTAAATTAATTTGTGACAGCATGGCGGACTTAACTAAAGAACAAATAGAAAAATATGATATAGAAGTTTTACCGCTAACTGTAATATTAGAAGATAAAGAATATAAAGATGGAATAGATTTTAACTTAGATGAATTCTATGAATTATTAAAAAATAAAAAATACCCAAAAACTTCACAAGTAACATATGGCCAATTTAAAACTGCATTTGATAAATATGTAGCTGAAGGTAGAACTATTTTCTACATAGCATCATCAGCTAATGCTACAGGTAGTTATCAAAGTGCTGTAATGGCTAAAAATGATACAGAAGGGGATATACATTTATACGACGCGAGCAACCTTACTTTCGGAGCAGGTATGTTTGTACTAAGAGCAGCACAATTATTAGAAGAAGGTAAGAGTATTGATGAAATAATTTCTGAACTTAATATAATAAAAGAAAAATATTGTTTAGTATTTTCTATAGATTCTTTAAATCACCTTCAAAAAGGTGGTAGAATATCTTCTACAAAAGCTATAGTAGGAAATTTATTAAATGTAAAACCTATATGTGAGGTAAAAGATGGATTAGTTACTCAATTAGGACAAGTAAGAGGTAAGAAAAATGTTATAAACAAACTAATTGAAGTTACAGATGAATTAACAGGCGGAGATATCGATACTAGCATTATGTATGTAGGATATATGGATAATGAAAAAGAAAAAGATAAGATGGTTGAAGCCTTAAAAGAAAAATACAATCCTGACCAAATAGGAACATTTAAAGTTGGCTCTTGTATAGGGTCTCACTCAGGTCCTGGTGTTTTAGGAGTATTAAGTTTTAAAAAATAGTTGTATTTAGAGATATTTAAAGTACATATAAATAAAAATGAGTCATAATATATACAGTTTTATGACTCATTTTTTATTCGAATTTTTATGTCTATTTATAGTGATAAAGTTTCTATATATACAAATAATAAATAAATGAATTTATACAATGATTTGTGAATAAAAAGTAATTTTGAAAAAAAAGACGAACAAAAAGAAAAAAATGAAAAAAAAGCGTAAGAAGATTTAAATAAATTGCATTAAAACTATTA
>NZ_JADPET010000199.1 GCF_015667935.1 Clostridium sp. 1001270J_160509_D11
TTATAACAAGAGCTAAAAAATCAGTAGCTAACTTCAAATTAAGAGAAGGTATGCCAATAGGTGCAAAAGTTACTTTATTCTATAATTTATATTAAAAATAGACAAAAACTGGAGATTTTTTGAAAAATATTGTATTATATATAATATATAAAGAAATAATTATTAAGAATATTAAAAGTTCGCTATAATTCATAATTTATTAGGCGATTGAATATATATTTTTAGATGATATGGAAATTTGGAGATAAAATTTTATGAAAACAAAGAAGATGGTTTTTTTAGGGCTAATGGTTGGATATAGTTTAATATTATATATACTAGAAACATATATTCCAAACCCATTTATAGTATTTTTTCCAGGGGCAAAATTGGGTTTGACTAATATCATAACTTTAGTTTCATTATTAATTTTTGGTTTTAAGGAAACTTTTATAATTGTAACTGTTAGAGTTATTCTATCATCAATTTTTGCTGGTCCAATGTCATATTTATTATTTAGCATAGGAGGGGCGTATTTAAGTTTAATAGTGATGTTTTTAGTAAATAAAATCAAAGGATTTTCAGTAATTGGTGTAAGTATTGCAGGGGCAATAGCACATAATATAGGGCAATTATTAGTGGCTAGTATTTTAGTTGAAAACTTTTTGATGATAACATATTTACCTTTTATGTTGGCAACATCTTTAGTTACCGGACTTTTTGTTGGTATAGTGTCGCAATTTTGTTATTCTAAAATGGATAGAATAAAAGATTCTTTTATTAATATGCGTCAATAATAAGTAATTAAAATTTAAATGTTAGTGGTGATAATATGGAAAACAATGAATTGGAAATGATAAAAAAAGAAATTGAGGAAGTAAGAGAACAAATAAATACGTATATACAATATCCTGAGATATTTGAAGAAGAATTAACTGAAGCAAGTAAACAAATAGATATTTTAATAAATAAATATATACATTTGAGCAAATAACCCACAAGATGTGGGTTATTTATTTTATAAAAAGATTTGTATATGTAAATTTTTGATTGATAAGTCAATACAATAGTAGTAAGAAATTTATTAACATAAATTATAAATACAATATTGATTAAATAGGGGAGGGGATCTTATCAACGAGAAGGAAATTATTATACGATTGTTGATTTGCTTAATTATAGGCGGTCTTACTGGATTAGAAAGGGAGAGGTCTAATCAATTTGCAGGATTTAGAACACATATACTTGTTGCAATAGGATCTTGTATTACATCTATAACTGCTGTGCAACTGTTTATATCGTATAGTTCATATAGCAATATGGACCCTGCCAGGCTTCCTGCACAAGTATTGTCTGGGATAGGGTTTATAGGTGCTGGTGCAATATTAAAAAACTCTAGCGGAATAACAGGGTTGACTACTGCTGCTGGAATTTGGGCTACGGCATGTATAGGAATTGCTATAGGATATGGTCAATATATTTTAGGAATTAGTGCATGGGTATTAGAGATGATTACATTATTATCATTAAAGAGAATTGATAAATTATTTTTTAAAAAGGAAGTTTGTAATATATACGTTACAATATCCAGTTTAGAAGCTATAACAGCGACATTTGCAATTTTAAAAGAATGCAAAATTAGTATAAAAAACTTTGATGTTAACAGTAAAGGAAGTCAAATTTGGACAGCACAATATCATATTAGTTATGATAGAAGAATAAGAATAGAAGAGATTGAAAGAAGAATAAGAGATGTAGCTGGCGTTTTGGATTTATATTTTTATGACAAATAAAATATAAATATTAATTTTTGGGAAATATTATATTATTATAATTAAAACAGCACTAATAAAATATTAGATTAAAATATGGTAAATTAGGTAAAATATAAATAGATAATGCCGAATTTGAAAGGAGACGAAAAATGGAAAGACAAAAGATAGAAAGTCAATTCAAATGGACTATAGACGAAATGTACCCAAGTGAATCAGACTTAAATAAAGACATAGAAAAAGTAAAAGAATTAGTAGAAAAGGTTGTAACTTATAAAGGAAAATTATCAGAATCAAAATCAAACCTATATGAAGCATTACATACTTCAGAAGAAGCAGGTAGAATACTTGAAAAATTATATGTATATACTCATATGAAAAGCCATGAAGACACTAGAATAAATGAAAATCAAGGTAAGGCTACAAAAATAGATATGTTATCTACAGAATTATCTATGGCAACTTCATATATGGTTCCAGAAATAATAAGCATGGATGAATCAAAGTTAAATGAATATCTACAAGATGAAAAATTGGCGTTTTACAAAAAATATATAGACGAAATTTTAAGAGTAAAACCTCATACTTTAAGCGAAACAGAAGAAGAAATATTAGCAGCGGCATCTGATTTAACTGCTGTACCTGAAAATGTATATGATATGATGTCTTATGCTGATATGAAATTCCCAGAAATAGAAGATGAAGAAGGCAAAAAAGTAAGATTAACTCATGCAAACTTCTCTTTATTCTTAAAGAGCAAAGATAGAAGAGTGAGAAAAGACGCATTTGAAGGTTTATATTCAGTTTATGAACAATATAGAAATACATTTGCATCAACTCTTTATGGTGGTGTTAAATCAGAAATATTCTATGCAAAAATAAGAAAATATGAAAGTGCATTACAAGGTTCTTTATTTGCAGATAATATAAGCGTAGATGTATACGAAAACTTAATAAAATCAGTAAGTGAAAGTATACCTGCACTAGATAAATATATAGACCTTAAAAAGAAATTCTTAGGTTTAGATGATATTCATATGTATGATTTATATGTACCTTTAACAGGTGACTTTGATATGAAAATTACATATGATGAAGCAAAAGAAATCATATTAGAAGCATTAAAACCATTAGGAGAAGAATATCTTTCTCACATAAAAGATGCATTTGAAAATGGATGGATAGATGTTTATGAAAATGAAGGAAAACAAGGTGGAGCTTATTCATGGGGATGCTATGATTCAAAATCATACATACTGATGAATTATCATGATGACTTAAATTCATTATTTACATTAATTCATGAATTAGGTCACTCTATGCACAGTACTTACTCAAAATCTACACAAGATTATTTATATTCATCATATAAAATATTTGTTGCAGAAGTTGCATCAACATTAAATGAATTACTTCTAATAAATTATTTACTTAAAAAATCAACTTCAAAAGAAGAAAAAATATATCTATTAAATTACTACTTAGAACAATTTAGAACAACAGTTTATAGACAAACTATGTTTGCTGAATTTGAAAAAATAACACATGAAACAGTTGAAAGTGGAGAGCCACTAACAGCAGAAGGATTTACAGATATATACTACAAATTAAATGAAAAATACTACGGAAACTCTTGTGTTGTGGACAAGCAAATAGGGCTTGAATGGGCGAGAATACCTCACTTCTATTCAAACTTCTATGTTTATAAATATGCAACTGGATTCTCAGCAGCAAGTGCTTTAAGTAAACAAATACTTAAAGAAGGTGAAAGTGCTGTTAATCGATATAAAGAATTCTTAAAAAGTGGAGGTTCGGACTATCCTCTAAATCAATTAAAAGCAGCAGGTGTAGATATGCATAAAAAAGAATCAGTAGACGAAGCACTAAGTGTATTTGCAGATTTAGTTGATGAATTAGAAAAAGAATTATAAAGAAATTTTTCTGGGGATTATATTTTTTCATCATAGTTAAATGAATATAATTCCCACTAAACTATAAAAATAAACAATTATAAGTTATAATTATATTAATAGATTAATTATT
>NZ_JADPET010000019.1 GCF_015667935.1 Clostridium sp. 1001270J_160509_D11
ATCACTAAAAAACAAAAAAGTAAGATATTAAAAAATAAAAATGAAATAATTTTTTAAAAAATTGCATAATTCTGAAAACTTAACTATAATAAAGATTATATCATATACAGATGTCGACTGAGAAAAAACTTTATTTGAAAGAAATGTATTCAATATACTTAAGGGGGAATTGAGATGAAGGGAAAACAAACTATACAGAATGTTGGATTACCAGAAAAGCAAGGCCTGTATGATCCAAAGTTTGAAAAAGATAATTGTGGTATAGGTTTTATTGCAAATATAAAGGGAGAAAAGTCACATGAAATAGTAGAAAAGGGACTATTAATTTTAAAAAATTTATCTCATAGAGGGGCAACTGGATGTGATGAAACTACTGGAGATGGAGCCGGTATAATGATTCAAATACCGCATGAATTTTTTAAAAAGAAATGTAGGGAAAATAAAATTGATTTACCACAAGAGGGAAAATATGCAGTAGGTATGGTATTTTTACCTCGTGAATCTGATGAAGATTTAGAATGTGAAGGTATTTTTGAAACAATTTTGAGAAAAGAAAAATTAAAACTTTTAGGCTGGAGAGATGTTGAGGTTGACCGAAATGCAATTGGAGAGATCGCAAAAGGTAGTGAACCTTTAATAAAACAAGTATTTATAGATAAGGAAGATTATACGACTGAAGAATTTGAGAGAAAATTATTCATAGTTAGAAAAAAAGCTGAGAAAGAAGTTAGAAACTCTAAAATGCATAATAAAGGATATTTTTATATACCGAGTTTATCTAGCAGAACAATAATTTATAAAGGATTACTTTTGGCTAGACAGATAGGAAGTTTTTATAAAGATTTAGAAGATAAAGATTTTAAGTCAGCATTAGCTTTAATACATCAACGTTATTCAACAAATACATTTCCTACTTGGGATTTGGCACAGCCTTTTAGATATTTGGCTCATAATGGTGAGATAAACACTATTATGGGAAATAGAAATTGGATGAATGCTAGAGAAGGTGTACTAAAATCAGATAAATTTAAAGATGGTTTAGAAGAATTGTTCCCAATTTTAACGCCAAATTGCTCAGATTCTGCAACATTAGATAATGCATTTGAGCTTTTGATATCAACAGGAAAATCTTTGACTGAGGCAATGACTATGCTCATTCCACAAGCATGGAATAACAATGAATTAATGGACAAAAAAGAAAAGGCATATTATAACTACCATGCTACGATAATGGAACCATGGGATGGACCAGCAGCAATAGCTTTTACAAATGGGGTACAATTAGGAGCAATGTTAGATAGAAATGGACTTAGACCATCAAGATATACAATAACGAAAGATGGATTTGTTATATTAGCATCAGAAACTGGTGTATTAGAAACAGAACCATCAAACGTTGAATATAGTGGTCGCTTAGAGCCAGGTAAAATATTTATGCTTGATTTGGAACAAGGAAGAATAATTCCAGATGATGAAATTAAAAAAGGATTATTTGAATCATATGATTATGAGGATTGGCTTAAACGCAATAAAATAACTATGGATATGATTGCAAAACCATCATATCTACCAAAAGGTGATGAGGATACTTTATTACAAAGACAGCAAGCATTTGGATACACTTATGAAGATATAAAAATAGTTTTAGCACAAATGGCTAAGGATGGAAGTGAACCACAAGGTTCTATGGGAGATGATACACCTCTTGCGGTTTTATCAAAAAGACCACAACTACTTTATAACTACTTTAAACAATTATTCGCACAAGTGACAAATCCACCAATAGACCCAATAAGAGAAGAATCTATAATGAGTTTAGTTACAATTGTTGGGCAAAAAGCAAACTTACTCGATAATGATAAAAAAGATTATAAATTTATACAATTAGATAGTCCAATATTGTCTGATGTAGATTTAGAAAAAATAAGCAAGATAAACAACCAAAGCTTAAGAGCTGTAAAAATACCAATGCTATTTAGATCACCTGGTACAGGTAAAGATTTGGTCGAGGCATTAGATTTATTATGTCAAAGGGCAAAAGACGCAATAATAGAAGGATATAATGTAATAATTTTATCAGACAGAAATATAAACAAACAACAAGCACCTATCCCAGCATTATTAGCAACTAGTGCTTTACAACATTATCTAATAAAAAATAAGCTGAGAACTAATGTAAATATAATTTTGGAAACTGGAGAAGCCAAAGAAGTTATGCATTTTGCATTATTAATAGGATATGGTGCTACAGCAATCAACCCTTACCTAGCTTATGAAACTATAGAACAACTAGCAAAGAAAGAATTATACGTTGGTCATAAATCATCAGAACAATTAAAAGAAAATTATAATAAAGCTATTTGTCATGGATTATTAAAGATAATATCAAAGATGGGAATATCTACAATCCAAAGTTATAGAAGTGCACAAATATTTGAATGTATTGGCATTAATAGTGATGTTGTAAATAAATATTTTACAGGAACACCAACAAGGATTGAAGGAATAGGACTTGATATAATTGCAAAAGAAACTTTAGAAAGACACAATATTGCATATAACAAATTAAGAAATCCAATAGATACACTAGAACTCGGTGGAAAATATAATTATAGAAGAAATGAAGAAAAACATATGTTTAATCCTTATACAATAACTACCTTACAAAAAAGTGTTAGAGAAAATAATTATAAATTATTCAAGGATTTTTCAAAGGCTATAGATAACCAAGCTGAAGAGTTATGTACTATACGTGGATTGCTTAAATTTAAGGATTCAGAAAGCATCTCTTTAGATGAAGTTGAACCAGTATCAGAAATTGTTAAGCGATTTGTAAGTGGAGCAATGAGTTTTGGTTCACTTAGTAAAGAAGCTCATGAAACACTAGCAACAGCAATGAATACATTAGGTGGACGTTCAAATACTGGTGAAGGTGGGGAGGATTCTAACAGATTTAAAACTATAACTATGAGTGCAACAAAACAAGTTGCATCAGGACGATTTGGTGTTACAACAGAGTACTTAGTAAATGCTAAAGAAATACAGATAAAAATGGCTCAAGGTGCAAAACCTGGAGAAGGTGGTAGACTTCCAGGTAAAAAAGTAAATGAGAAAATAGGGAAAGTACGCCATGCAATACCCGGAATAGATTTAATATCACCACCGCCACATCATGATATATATTCAATAGAAGATTTGGAACAGTTAATTCATGATTTGAAAAGTGTAAACCCACAAGCTAATATATCAGTAAAATTAGTCTCAGAAGTTGGTGTTGGAACAGTTGCAGCAGGTGTTGCAAAGGCAAAAGCAGATATCATATTAATATCAGGATATGATGGAGGTACAGGCGCAGCGCCTTACACATCAATAAGATATACGGGTGGACCTTGGGAATTAGGTCTTTCAGAAGCTCATCAAGTCCTTCTTATGAACAACTTAAGAAGTAGGGTAACATTACAAACAGATGGACAGATGAGAACTGGAAAAGATGTTGTAGTTGCAGCATTATTAGGTGCCGAAGAATTTGGATTTGCTACAACACCACTTGTAGTTATGGGATGTATGATGATGAGAAAATGTCACTCAAATACATGTCCAATGGGAGTTGCAACACAAAATCCAGAATTAAGAAAAAAATTTAAAGGTAAGGTAGAACATCTTATAAATTATTTTACATTCGTTGCGACAGAGGTAAGAGAAATCATGGCACAGCTTGGATTTAGAACTATGGATGAAATGATAGGTAGGGTCGATAAATTAGAAATAAATGAGCTTTTAACAAACGAGAAAACTAAAAATCTAGATTTTTCTTCAATACTTTATAGACCTAATCTACCAGAGAGAATAGTTGGTAGAAAGATAATGGAGCAAGACCATGGAATAGATAGTGCATATGATTTAAAATTAATTGAATTTGCTAAAGTCAGTTTAGAAAATAAAACTAAAGTAACTGGTGATTTTAAAATAAAAAACATAAATCGTACAGTTGGAACTATGTTGAGTGGCGAAATCGCAAAATGCTATGGAGCAGAGGGGTTACCTGACGATACAATAACTTTAAACTTAACTGGAAGTACAGGTCAGAGTTTTATGGCTTTTGGAATGAAAGGAATAACAATTAATTTGACAGGTGAATGCAATGATTATGTTGGAAAGGGACTTTCAGGAGCTAAGATAAAAGTTAAACTTCCTAAAGAATGTACTGTAAAATCAGATAAAAATATAATTGTAGGCAATACAGTTTTATATGGAGCAACTAGTGGTGAATTTTATGCTAACGGAAAAGCAGGTGAAAGATTTGCAGTTAGAAATTCTGGTGCAACAGCAGTTGTAGAAGGCGTAGGAGATCATGGATGTGAATATATGACAGGAGGAACAGTAGTTATATTAGGAGATATAGGTAGAAACTTTGCCGCTGGTATGAGTGGAGGAAAAGTGTTCGTATATGATCCAAAGCATTCACTAAATACAAAATTAAATCCAGGAGTACTAGACACTTCAGATATTGAAAACATAATAGATACTGAGGATGAAGAATTACTAAAATATTTAATTGAAAGACATTTTGAATATACTCAAAGTAAAAAATCAAAAATGATACTCGATAATTGGAATAAAGAAAAATTAAATATTTTAAGAGTTATACCTAAAGTATATAAAAAATTAATAAGTGAATATCAAGTAGTATAAGGAGGGCAAATATGGGAAAAGAAACTGGTTTTATAGAGTATGAACGTGAGAATCAGACTAAACGTCCAGTAAAGGAGCGTATAAAAGACTTTAATCAGATATATATACCAATGAATTATGAAAAAGTAAGAATACAGGCAGCTAGATGCATGGACTGTGGAGTACCATTTTGCACATCTGAATATGGATGTCCACTTGGAAATGCTGCACCAGAAATTAATGATTTAGTATATAGAGGACAATGGAAAGAGGCACTAGATAGATTACTTCAAACAAATAATTTCCCTGAATTTACAGGGACTGTCTGTCCAGGTTTATGTGAAAAGGCATGTGTGTTAGGAGCTATAAAAGAGCCTGTTGGATGCAAAAATATGGAGCTTAGTATAATTAATAAAGCTTTTGAAGAAGGGTGGATAACTGCAAAACCACCACTAATAAGAATAGGAAAAAGTGTTGCGATAATTGGTTCGGGTCCTGCAGGTCTTGCCTGTGCAGACCAATTAAACAAAGCAGGATATGATGTAACTGTATTTGAAAGAGATGATGTTATAGGTGGACTCTTAGTATATGGAATTCCAGACTTTAAGCTAGAAAAATGGGTTGTAGATAGAAGGATTGATTTATTAAAACAAGAGGGAATAAAGTTTAAAACAAATATATGGGTAGGAAGAGACTATCCAGCTAGAATATTAAAAAAAGAGTACGATATAATTGTTTTAACTGGTGGAGCAACTCAAGCAAGAGATTTACCTATACCGGGACGTTCTTTAAAAGGTCTTCATTTTGCTGTTGATTATTTAAAACAACAAAATAAGAGAAATCGAGGACTAGACGTTGATGAGGAAGAAATTATAGCTACTGACAAGAACGTAATTGTAATTGGTGGTGGAGATACAGCTAATGACTGTGTTGGAACAGCGATAAGACAAGGGGCGAAAAATGTATATCAACTCCAAAGATCATCAGAGAGCGAAAGGGACTTAAAAGGTGCTAGTTTCTGGGGAAAAATTTATGCAATGACTAAGAATCCAGTATTTGAAGAAGGTGGAATAAGGGAGTATTCTGTAAAACCTACAGCATTTAGTGGCGAAGGAGGAATAGTTCATAAACTACATGCAGTTAAATTAGATGAAAATAGAAAAGAAATACCTGATTCAGATTTCGAAATTGAATGTGATTTAGCATTATTTGCATTAGGATTTTTACATCCAGAACATGAGACTTTATTACATGATTTAGGTGTAGAACTTGATGAAAGAGGTAATGTAGCTACTGATAAATTTAGAAGAACTTCTGTTAAAGGTATATACGCAGCAGGTGATATGAGAAGTGGTCAATCATTAGTATGCAAATCAATTGCTGATGGAAGAAAAGTAGCAAAAACAATTGATTTAGATATTATGGGGCAAACAAATTTAAGATAAATTAAAAAATGCTATGAGTGATTCTTATTACTTATAGCATTTTTTGTATGCTTTTAAAACCCCAAAATTCATAAAAATCTAATATAATTATAATATGATTAGAAATAAAGTATTTCTTTATACAGGGGAGGATAAAATATGAGAGATTTCATTATTTCAACGGATTCTACAGCAGATTTACCAACAAAATACTTAGAAGAAAATAATATAGTAGTGCATCCTCTATATTATATAGTAGACAGAAAAGAATATATCCCAGGCGTAGATGATATGCCGGTGAAGGATTTTTATCAAGCATTAAGAGATGGCAAAATGCCTACAACAAGTGCATCAAATCCAATAAATATAATTTCTAGATTTCAAAAGGAAATAAATGAAGAACATGATATACTTCACCTAAGTTTTTCATCTGGTTTAAGTTCTAGCTATAATAATGCACAAATGTGTGCAGAAAAAATAATGGAAGAGGAGCCAGAATCTAAGATAATAGTAGTTGATACACTATCAGGTACAGTTGGTCAGGGAATATTACTTATGCATGCTGTAGATATGAAAAAACAAGGAAAAACTATAGAAGAAATTGCTAAGTGGTTAAATGATAATAAAAAGCATGTAATACATGAATTTACAGTTTCTGATTTAAATCATTTATATCGAGGGGGACGACTTTCAAAAGCGAGTGCAGTTTTAGGAACAATGCTAAATATACAACCTATACTGCATATGGATGATAAAGGTGGATTAGCAGCTATAGGAAAGGTTAGAGGACGAAAAAAAGCACTACATACATTAGTTGATAATATAGAAAAAAAATCAGATGTAACAAATTTAAAACAGGTATTTATATCTCATGGAGATTGCATTGAAGATGCCGAATATGTAGCAGAAAAAATAAAACAAAAATATGGAGTAGATGATTTTCTAATATCAGATATATGTCCAACTATAGGAGCTCATACAGCACAAGGGGCAGTAGTTGTGGCTTATTTAGGAAATAATAGAGAAGAATAAATAAAAAAGAAGATAGCAAATATTTTTTGTTATCTTCTTTTTTAAATTTGAAAAATTATATTTTTAGTTTAGTAATTTCTTTAATTCATCTACACGACTTTGAGAACCAACAGCAACCATATTATTTATAAATATAACATCTTTAATTTCATGTTCTTTTATAAAATCATTAAGATTACCATTAAAATATCTTGGGTCTATTACATAAACCTCTGAATAATTTTGAGTTAATAAAGGAGCAAATGCATTACCATAAGATTCTTTTATAACAACAACCTTTTTACTACTATCAACATCAGGATTTTTGATTATAGTAAGAGGATTATCACCATGAAGGAAAGTACCATATGCATTTGAACCTGTAGAGTAATCTGAATAAGGAGACGCCTCAAAGCTCTTTGTCAATGAACTATTTTCGTAAATTGTTGCAGTTAAATCAGCACCAACAGATCGATATTCAACTACATCCGGGTCATCAGCTAATTTTTGGTCTTTAGAAGCAGAGTAGTAAGTACCTAAGAATCCTTCAACTTTTTTCAAAGGATAATCTTTTAACTTAAATGGTTTTAAGTCAGCTGCTTCACAATATTTAGTATAAGCATAATATGCACCAAGTTGTGTCCAGTGATGATCCGATTTAAAGTAGATATATTCTGTTTTATGTTTTTTTAGAATAGAATAAGCATCTACTGGAGTTACATTATTACCTATTTTGCTATTAACTAAGTCAATTGCTGGTTTTTCTTTTGCAGATAAGTTTTGATACTTAGATGGTAATGCAAACTCAACATGTGTAGGAACTAAAATATTATACACATTTGCACCTTTTAAAGTATCACCAAATTTCTTAATTGTTTCTGCGTAATCATTGATAGTCGGTTCATTAAATCCGTACGCTTCACAAACTATGTTGTCGATACTTAATAAAGTACCGATTTGTTCAACATTTTTATACATATCTTTGTCTGAATCACTATCATCATCTTTAGCAGTTGCACTTTGGTTAGTAGCATTATTAGATACAACTGTCATTTTTATTTCACTTTCAACTCCTTTAAGACCGTCTATAGAATCTGATAAAGCAAGGAATTGATCTCTATGTACAAAGTTATCTTTGTAAAATTCATCTATTTTTGAGAAGTATGTACCGCTAAGTAAATCTTCTGATGTCATTTCTGATATCTTAGGAAAACTTGCTAGTTTTCTTTTTTCTTGTTGAGATACACCACCATTAGTTGTAAAGAACATAGATACAAAGAAGAACATCATAATTAAGCCGCACACACCAATATTTAGATAATCACTAAGTTTTGGTTTTCTTGTAGTGTTACTATTTTTTAAATTATCATATTTTTTTGCTGTATTATTCATGTTATACCCCCTAGAATCTATAATATAAGAATGGATTATAGCTTTCTCCAACTAACATAGATATTATACAGAATATTAATGATACATTAAAAATGATTTGTACAAAATCTAAATTACCATTTACTACTTTATTGTCATTTAACTTCTGGAATAACATTTTTGGAACAGGAGTAGATGCAATTATGCAAAGAACTACAAATGTTACATTACTCATAAATGTTATCGGAAGTGTATCAGAGTAAAGTGGGTTATTATTTAAACCTACTAATGCTTTTAAGAAAGTTCCAAGACTATTTAAGTCGACATAGTAGAATATTGCCCAACCTACCATTATTACAATCATTGCAAAGAACCATTGAATAACTTGTGGTAATTTTTTTGTAAATTTGAAGAATACTTTTTTCTCTAAGTAAATTATTGTACCAAAGTATAATCCCCATATTATAAAGTTCCAACTAGCTCCATGCCAGAACCCTGTTAAGAACCAAACAACAAATATATTTAATAATTGTCTTTTACGGTTACCCCCAAGAGGTATATATACATAATCTCTGAAGAATGAACCTAAAGACATATGCCATCTTCTCCAAAATTCAGTAGCAGATTTTGATATGTATGGATAATTGAAGTTTTCACAGTATGTAAATCCAAATATTTTACCAAGACCAATCGCCATATCTGAATATCCTGAGAAGTCAAAGTATATTTGAATAGTGTACATGAAAAGTCCGAACCAAGCATCTAATACACCCATTGAAGCTAACTTGCCGTCCAAGAAAGTTGAAACTAATGTAGCAGCTGTATTAGCTATTATAACTTTTTTAGCTAAACCTACTATAAATCTGTTTATACCTTGAGATATATTTACAATACTAACTTCCCTATGATCAATTTCTCTTTCTATATCGATATATCTAACAATAGGCCCCGCAATTAATTGTGGATATAAAGATACATACATTAAGAATTTTGCAAAACTCTTTTGAGAATCAACTCTATTACAATACACATCTATAACATAAGATACTATTTGGAATGTATAGAATGAGATTCCTATTGGTAAAGAGATTTGAGGGACAGGTAAATTTAAATGAAGTAAGTAATTGATATTGCTTACGAAGAAACCTGCATATTTAAATATCCCTAATAAACCAAGATTAATTATTAATGAAATAATCAAATATAATTTTTTCTGCTGTTTAGTCTCGCTTTTATCTATTGAAATAGCAAAGATATAACCTATAAATGAACTAAATATCAATAAAGCTACACATATAGGTTCTCCCCAAGCATAGAATAACAGTGAAAAAACTATAAGTATAATATTTTTTGTTTTTAAATTTCTAGATAGAAAATAACATATTATGTTTGCTGGTAAAAAAGCAAACATAAATAATAAATTTGAAAATACTATTTTAATCACCCTCCCAATTTATAAAATACTTTAATTGCCTTATTAGGCAATATATACCAGCATATTATAACATAAGTTGAGGTTTTACGACAGAGTTTTATGTCTTATTTTACCATTAGTTGCAGTGAGGAAAAGTCTATAAAAATAATGAAATTTCAACATTATTAGATGTGGATTGAGGAAAATGATGAATAAGATATGTTAAAAAAATATAACATTAGCTATTTTTATAACGGAATACATAAGTGATAGGTGATATAATTTACAATATATGGTTATAAAACTCGATATATTATAATTACAGATGAATTTGGTAATTATACAAAATAATATAAAAATAAGTAAATAGGGGAAAGTAAAAGGAGAAACAGATGGATATATTAGAAAATTTAAGGGAACAAGACATAAGAGAATCATTAATAAAAGATATTGAATATTTTAGAAAAGAATATGATGTAAAAGATGAATTAAAAGAGAGGGTTACAAAATCACCAGCATTTTTCATAGGAAAAGATATCTTAGAGATGTGCATAACAGGGATTTTGGAAGAGGAAAATATATTATTATCAGGGCCAAAGGCAACCGGTAAAAATTTATTATCTGATAATCTATCAGAGATATTTGGAAGACCACAATGGAATACTTCATTTCATATAAATACAGATAGTGCATCTTTAATAGGTACAGATACTTTTATAGATAATGAAGTTAAACTTAGACGTGGGTCAGTATATGAATGTGCAGTGAATGGAGGGTTTGGAATATTTGATGAGATAAATATGGCTAAAAATGATGCAATTGTAGTACTTCACTCAGCACTTGATTATAGAAGAGTTATAGATGTTCCAGGATATGAAAGAATAAATCTACACCCAGCAACTCGATTTATAGGAACAATGAATTATGAATATGCTGGAACAAAAGAATTAAATGAAGCATTAGTTTCAAGATTTTTAGTAATTGATATGCCGGCAGTAGACGAAGAAAAATTAAAAATGATATTAAAAAGAGAATTCCCTAGTGTAGATGATGAAAAACTATATCAATTTATAGGAATATTCTTAGACTTACAATTAAAAGCAGAAAATGGAGAAATATCAACAAAAGCAATAGATTTAAGAGGAATGATAGGTGCATTAAAAACTATAAAAAGAGGACTAAAACCGACTCTAGCAATTAATATGGGGATTACAGGAAAGACTTTTGATATTTATGAAAAGGAAATGGTATCAGACATTATAAGAACTAGAATTCCAGAAGGATGGGAAAGTCATGATATATTCCCAAATGATTAGTTTATGCAGATTGAAAATGCTTAAATATTAATTAAAAGGGTGATGAATATGACAAATAGTTTAAAATGGATATTTAATGAATATGAGTTTGATAATAGGGTTAATAATTTAGCTTGGACAGTCGCAGGAAAGTATGATGAAGATATTGATATATCAGAAAAAGATTATACTTCAAAAGATGCATCTATGTATTATGCGATAATTGCAGGCGCAATGAGAAAATATATAGATTGGGAGACTGTTAAGAAATACTTAGTTAATAGAATGAAATCTGGATATAACAAAGACATCTTATGTACAATTATTCAAATAGTATTAAATGATATTGTAGAGAAAAAAGTTATAGAAGAAAGACCAGGAGTAATTGATATTAGAAATAAAGCGTATGATGACATCTTAAAAAGTTATTCCAAAATACATAAAGAAGATATTTTAAAATTATTAAAATATACATATGTCCTTCAACGAATGGATAGACATCCAGTTATGGATAGATTAGTTAGAAAAATACTTAGAGAAATTAATAATATTGATGTACATGGAGATATAATGGAAATCTTGAAAAAGGTAGATGAAATATATCTCACATATTTTCAATATATACTAGATAGCCAAAATCAAAATGTAGAATTTGTAGAAGATAATATAAAAAATGTAGAAGTAGATTTTGATACATTTGCAGATTTTATGTTAGAAGAATTATATGATGACCAAGAGGTAGAAAATGTTGAAACAGAGATTAATAACTTTACTGGCGGTATGTTGGTAGATGGTTTAGGCGACGAAAAAGAAGATATAAATTTAGAATCTACACCACATAGAGTATTATATGTAAATGAAGAAATGCTAAATAAGATATATAAAAGAGTAGAATACTATTATGGAAAATCATACTTAAATGAAGGCGATAGAAGAAAAATAGAATCTAGAAATTGTAGAAATGTTCATGAAGGATGCAGACTTCATTTTACTGATGGAGTTTTGAGATCACATTGTGAAAATGCGTTCCAATTAAAATATGTAACTAGACAAAAGGATAATAACTTATTTGAATTTCAATATAAAATGAAGGTATATAGAAGACAAATAAATAAGCTTAGAGAATGTTTTTCTAGATTATTAATAGAAGAAAGTTCGTCTGATAGACTTTATTCTGATTGCGGAACAATATATGCAAATAAAGCGTGGAGAATAGGACGAAGTAGTAATAACAAGATATTTTATAAAGATGTAGACAATGGAAAAGGAAGATATGTTATAGATATACTACTCGATTCAAGTGGTTCACAAACATCAAAACAATTTATGGTTGCGATACAAGCATATATATTATCTGCTGCACTTACACTCGCTGGGATTCCAAACAGAGTTATGGGGTTTCAAAGTTTTCTTGATTATACAATATTAAAACGATTTAGGGATTATAACGATAATGTCAGAAAGTGTGAGGATATATTTGAATATTACTGTTCTGGAAATAATCGAGATGGTCTTGCGATAAAAGCAACTTGTGATGGACTATTAGAAAGAGAAGAAGAAAATAAAATTTTAATTGTACTTAGTGACGGTAAACCAAACGATGTAAAAATAGGTAAAGACAGTTCAAGAAGTATAAGAGGAGAAATGTCTTATAAAGGTATAGTAGGAATTAAAGATACTGCTATGGAAGTTAGAAAAGCTAGAAAAAGAGGAATAATGGTATTAGGAGTTTTTACAGGAAAAGAAATTGACCTAGAGGCAGAAAAGAAAATCTATGGAAAAGACTTTATTTATATAAAAGATATACAGAGATTTTCAGATATTGTATCTACCTATTTGAAAAAGGTAATAATTAACTAGATAACTAAACGGAATTAATAAATTAAAAAAGACTTTATAAGCTATATCAAAAATATAAAATCGTAATTAGAATTAAAAAACAACATATTATATAGTTAAACTTACATAATCATATAATTACAATGTAATATTAATTTAAAATATAAAAAGATTATAGACTATAACAAATTGGAATTGTGAAAACCATCACATTTTGTCTGTTTATGCTATACTTTAAATATATTCTCAAGATGGAATATGTTGGTATTAAAATTAAAATTTTTTAGGTTCTACATTAGATTAATAGGGAAAGAGGTGTAAATCCTCTACAGCCCCCGCTACTGTAATGTTGACGATTCCCTCAGTTACCACTGTGATCTAAAATCATGGGAAGGGAGGGATAGAATGAGACTAAGTCAGGAAACCTGCCTAATAAATAAAAGAATTTCTCCGGGGTTGGAGATAATATCTTAATTAAGGAATAATTTTTAAACTTATTTAAGGATATTGCCTAACTCAGAGTAGTTAGGTTTTTTATTTTTAGAATTATTATTTAAATAATGGGAGTTATAGACAAAATTTATTATCATAAATAAGATATTATCAGTTCTTAATACACAACATTTTCAAATATATTATTTTTAAGGGGTAGGTAAATGAGATTACAAAAGACTAATGTGAAATGGTGTATGTTAGCAGCATTTATGCTAGTATTAGCTCCGACAGTTTCAGGCGCTATGCATATTATGGAAGGATTCTTACCAGTAAAATGGGCAGTAATTTGGTATGTACTATTTATACCATTCTTTGTTGTAGGTTTAAAAAATATAACAAAAGTAGTAAAAGAACATCCAAAGAAAAAATTATTGCTAGCTTTATGTGGTGCATTTGTATTTGTGCTTTCAGCATTAAAAATACCTTCTGTAACAGGAAGTTGCTCACATCCAACAGGGGTAGGACTAGCATCAATATTATTTGGACCTAGCGTAACAGTTGTATTAGGAACAATAGTGTTATTATTCCAAGCGTTATTATTAGCTCATGGGGGAATAACAACTTTAGGCGCAAATGCATTTTCAATGGCGATATTTGGGCCAATCATATCATATTTAATTTGGAAATTATGCAAAGATAAAATCAATAAAAATGTTGCAGTATTTTTAGCAGCATCAATAGGAGATTTAGCTACATATACTTTAACTTCATTACAATTAGGGTTAGCATTCCCTGATCCAGTTGGTGGATTTGCAGTATCTGCTATTAAATTCTTAGGAATATTCTTTATAACTCAAATTCCAATAGCAATAGCAGAAGGGTTATTAACAACTATAATCTATAACTTTATAACTGAAAATGAAGATAAGGAGGTACTAGCATAATGACAACTCATGAAACAAAATCAAAAAAAGGTAATAGTACAAAATTAAATATAATACTATTACTATTAGTATTAGCTATAATAGTAGTGCCTCAAGTAATACAAAGTGATGCAGAATTTGGTGGAGCAGATGGTGAAGCTGAAGCAGCTATCACAGAAATAAATCCAGATTATCAACCATGGTTTAGCAGTTTCTTTGAACCAGCTAGTGGAGAAATCGAAAGTTTACTATTCGCATCTCAAGCAGCACTAGGTGCTGGTATAGTTGGTTACTACATAGGAGCTACTAGAACTAAACATAAAATGAGGGAAGAAAAATAATTTATAATACATTTAGTTTAAGGTATTAGTGAATTCAAATAAATTTAGAAAGAAGATAAATTAATGATAATAGATGATTATGCTTATAAGAATAAATTATTTAAGGTTAACCCTAATATAAAATTTAGTGTAGGTATGTTATTTTTAATAATATCATTAATTAGTCCTTACAACATATTATCAGTATTGATAATATTAGGTATGAGTATTACAATAGTTGGAATTGCCAAAATAGAGGTAAAAGACTATATACATTTTATAAAAATACCATTTGCATTTTTATTAATAAGTATAATTATGATTTTAATAAACTTTTCAACTGATAAATCGATTTTACTTCATTATATAAAAGTGGGAAATTTATATATAGGTGTTTCTAATACATCTATAGACACATCTATACATTTGTTTTTCAGGGCATTGTCTTGTTTAACATGCATATATTTTATAATGTTGACAACACCTTTTAATCAACTTATATTTATATTCAAAAAATTACACTTGCCAGATGTAGTTTTAGAGATATCAATGCTTATGTATAGATTCATATTTATATTTATGGAGGAAGTATTAGATATAAGAACTTCCCAAGAACTTCGCTTTGGATATATAAATTTAAAAAATGGATACCATTCATTTGGGCTTTTAGTAAATATGTTATTCAAGCGAATGATGATAAGATATGATGAAATGAGTATAGCCTTAGATATGAAATTATTTGATGGTACATTCCATATAGTAGGGGATAGTAAAGATGTTTAAAATAAATAATTTAACATATCAATATGATAAAACAAGAAAAGCACTCGACAATGTAAGTATGGACTTTAATAAAGGTGACATTATCGGAATCATTGGATCTAATGGTTCTGGCAAATCAACTTTATTTAATAACCTTATGGGGATATTAAAATCTACAGAAGGAGAAATACTCTATAATGGAGAACAAATAAAGTATGATAAGAAAAGCTTATATAATCTAAGAAAGGAAGTTGGAATAGTATTTCAAGATCCTGAAAAGCAGATATTTTACTCAATGGTTTATGATGATATAGCTTTTGCACTTAGAAATATAGGTATGGATGAAAAAACAATAAAAGATAGAATCCATACTGCTTTAGAAGCAGTCAATGGTTTACAATTTATAGATAGACCAGTTCATAATTTGAGCTTTGGTCAAAAGAAAAGAGTTGCAATAGCATCCGTAGTAGCTATGGAAAATAAATTAGTATTATTAGATGAACCTACAGCAGGTTTGGATCCAATAAGTACTAGAGCTATTGTAGATATAATAAAAGGTCTTAATGATAGAGGTGTAAAAATCATAATATCAAGTCATGATATGAATTTAATTTATGAAATATGTGACTATGTATATGTACTGAATCAAGGAGTTTTAATAAATGAAGGTACAAGAGCTGAAGTTTTCGTAAATGAAGAAAAAATAAACGAAGCAGGACTTGAGTTACCTTGGCTTGTAAAACTTCACAAAAATATGGGATTACCTCTATTTCCAAAAGAAGAAGACCTATACAGCTTTTGGAATAAACAAGCACAGAAGACTGTATAAATGAGAACGCCCTCAACCTATTTTATGACAAAATAGTTTGAAAATAAAATAACCCTTAACCTATAATAGGTACCCCAGGATTACTCCAAAAATCTCTGGGGATTTTTTTTATACTTTTCTAGATAAGCTATACTTTGTATAACTTTAATAATGTATATAATAATGATAAAGGTATTTTCAGAAGGACTAAAATATGCTCCAAAATTAAATGCACATATATCTTATAATAAAGATACAAAAGAAGGTGAAATAAGAACTATAGAAAATATAAATGTAAATATGCCTTGGATTTTACCAAGTGGAAAAATGATGACAATAACTATATCTAATATTGGTTCAACATATAGAGAACAAAGGGGAACAATTTCAATGTTAGATATTATTCCACCACAGGTTTGTGTGATTGGATTTGTTGCAATTCAAGAAAAGCCGGGAGTATATACAAATGAACAAGGAGAAAAAACTATTGGAATTAGAAAAATACTTCCAATATGTATTGCATTTGATCACAGAGCATTAGATTTTGGAGAGGTTATACCATTTATAAAAAAACTAGATAGCATATTTGAAAATCCAGATATAATAGGCGAATTGTAATGAAAATTTAAAGTAAAAGGGGGTGTCATACTAAGAAATAGAGCGATGCCCTTTTTGTTAAAAAAAATAAATCCCAAGTTCAAAAGATCTTGGAATTTTTTGTATAATAATTGTATGGCCAAACACAATACTATACAAGTAGATTATACTATTTCAAAAAATAATTATCAATTAAAATCATTATTAAATATTGATTCTTTAATACCAAAAGATGATTCTGTGAGGTTGTTAAGTCAAATTATAGAGGAGATGAATTTAGAAAAATTATATCAGACTTATTCTCGTATTCGAGGAAATTCAGCAACCCCAAGACAACTTTTGAAAATTGTAATATACGCAAATATGAATAATATATCCTCATTTATATTAAAATGTGAAAATGATTTTGGAATCAAAGTAATTTACAAAAATAAGATTAAAAAGTATCATTTGAAAAAACTCTTAAAAAAGCTTAAACGCTTATCAATTAAATAAAATATAGTTTTTGTCCATGATAAAGGAAGAAGGAAATTACTTATTCAAAAACAGATAAAAGCAACATCTTCTTTTTACTTTAAGGTTATGCGGCCTCTAATTCTTTTTTAGCAAACATATTATCATACATATATTCTTTTCTGTATTTATAAATATAAATTAAAGATATAAGTAAAGTAACTATTTCTGCAAAAGGAACTACCATCCATACTCCATTTACTCCGAAGAAGTTAGGGAATATAATCATTCCAACTATAAATAATATAAATGTTCTAAGTGATGATATAATAGCAGACACTTTCCCATTAGAAAATGCAGTAAACATTCCAGATGCAAATATATTTATACCATTAGATAAAAAACCAAATGAGAATATCATAAAAGCATTTTTTGTAATACCGAATAAAGAGCTTTCTTTTGGTGTAAATATAGTTATAAGAATATCAGCATTTTGTCTAGATAAAACAAATGTAAATACTGCGAATACAGAAATTATAACTAAACTATACTTTATAATATTCTTTAACTGATTTTCATTTCTACTTCCATAATTAAAACTTATTCTAGGTTGCACACCAGAAGTGAATCCCATATAAGCTGAGTTTAACAATAATTGTATATATAAAATTATAGTTATTGATGCGACACCATCTTCACCTAATAATTTAATTAAAACTATATTATATACAAATGTTGTAATACAGTTTGATATTTGTGTAATCATTTCTGAGTAACCGTTGGAACAACAGTTAGCTATTATATCAAATGTCAATTTTGGTTTAACACAATGTAGAGTATGGTTTTTATTTAAGAAATAGAAAACTCCTATAAATGAAGGAATTGCATATCCAATACAAGTTGCAATAGCAGCTCCTCTTATACCCATATTTAATTTAACTATAAATATATAGTCTAAAATTATATTTACTATACCACCTAATAAACTACTGAATAATCCAAGTTGTGCAGCCCCTGCTGTAACAAGGAAATAATCAAAAAAGAATTTTAATATTATAAATGGTGTAAATAATATCATGAAAAGTAAGTATTCCTTACAATAAAAATATAATGCATCAGTTGAACCAAGAATATAAATTATTTGTTTCATAAAAATAATCGTTATAACTTCGATAACGATACCGATTATTAATGCACTAATAGTGATTAATGTGAAATTTTCTCTTGCCTCATCGATTTTGTTTTCACCAAGTTTTTTTGCTACTATAGCACTTCCTCCCGTTGCAAACATAGTTCCAACGCCTAAAACTAAATATATAACAGGATATACTATATTAACTGCAGATAAGGCACTAGCACCTACAAACCTAGAAATAAACATACCATCTATAATTGTATATAGAGAAAAACATATCATCATTATTACTGTTGGCAAAGTATATTTAACTAAAGATGTAAGTGTTATTTTGTTTTGTAATGTATTGTTCATATAACCTCCTTGAAAAAAGTATTAAGTTTTTATATAGTATATACTAAAGTATTCTGTTACAGGATAGTCAATAGGAGGATTGAAATTTGAAAGATAATTACTTTTCAACTGGTGAGTTTGCAAAATTATGCAATGTTAATAAGAAGACTCTTTTTCACTATGACGAAATAGGACTTTTTAAACCTGAAATAGTTAAGGAAAATGGATATAGGTATTATTCTATTTATCAATTAGAAATTTTTGATATGATCTATACACTTAGAGATTTAGGTGTTCCATTAAAAGAAATCAAATCATTTATGGATAAAAGAAATCCAAATAGTGTAGTCGAACTTTTTGAATATAAAACTAATGAAATCGAAAATGAAATTAAATTACTTAGACGAAAACAAGAAATAATGTCTAATAAAATGAAACTTATAAAACAGCATAATTTAGAGATTATAGGTTATTCATATGAAGAGGTATTACTAGATTTAGTATCAGTACAAGAGATGAATGACTATATAATAAAAGTTTCTATTCAAATAAAATAATATATTTTTTAGATAAAGTATAAATAGAGGTAGGATGTTAGACATAACATACCTACCTTTTAAAATGTTAGTAATTAAGGATTTTATAGAAAATTTACAAATAAAAAGCTACATGATGTAATACTTGACAAATAAAAAAAATAATAATATCATTGTATTAAAGTATTAATACAATGATGAGGAGGTGTTAATATGAAATGGCAGATAGATAATAATAGACCTGTTTATATACAACTAGTTGAGCAACTAAGAATGAAGATAATTTCAGGGGAAATTGAATTAGATTCAAAGTTAGATTCTGTTAGAAGTTTAGCAGCAGATGCTATGGTAAATCCAAATACAATGCAAAAGGCATTAGCTGAGCTAGAGAGAGAAGGATTTGTATATTCAAAACGAACTAGTGGAAGATTTGTAACAGATAATAAAGAATTAATAGAAAAAGAAAGAAAAAATTTAGTTAAAGATAATGTAAAAAAAACATTGGATACTTTAATTAATTTGGGTTATACGAATGAGGAAATTCTAAATTTAGTAGGAGAAATCTTGAGGGAGGATAATAATGAATAATATAGTAGAGTTTAAAAATGTTTACAAGAAATATGGTAAAACAGATGCATTAAAAGGAATTGATATAAAAATTCCTAAAGGAAAAATAGTTGGGCTTTTAGGACCAAATGGAAGTGGAAAAACAACTATGATAAAAATAATAAATGGTTTACTTACAACAACTGAAGGAGAAGTTCTTATAAATGGTATGAAACCAGGTATAGAAACTAAAAAAATAGTTTCATACTTACCAGAAAGAACTTACCTTAATGATTGGATGAAGGTAAAAGATATAATTGATTTCTTTAAAGATTTTTATAAAGATTTTGATGAGGTTAAAGCTCTTCAAATGTTAAGAACTTTAGACATAGATGAAAATAGAAGATTAAAAACTCTATCAAAAGGGACAAAAGAAAAAGTTCAATTAATATTAGTTATGGCTAGAAAAGCTGATTTATATATATTAGATGAACCAATTGGAGGAGTTGATCCAGCCGCAAGAAGTTTTATATTAGATACAATACTTAAAAATTTCGATGAAAATTCAACTTTACTGATTGCAACACATTTAATAAGTGAAATAGAAAATATATGTGATGAAGTTATATTTTTATCATATGGAGAAATTGCTCTACAGGGTAATGTAGATGAAATTAGAGCAGAAAAACAAAAATCTATAGATGCTTTATTTAGGGAGGAATTTAGATGTTAGGAAAATTGATGCAATATGAAATTAAATCTTGCGGGAGAATATTTTTTCCATTTTATATAATGGGATTGATATTTTCACTTATAGCAGCATTATTTATAAATTTTGATAACTATGAACATAACTTTTCAGTACTATATATAGTAGGTATATTTGCAGGATTGGCATTATTTATAGCTGCAATTGTATTAACTATACTTCTTATAGTTCAAAGATTTAATAAGGGGCTTTTAGAAGATGAAGGGTATTTGATGTTTACGCTACCGGTAAGTCAAAAAACTTTAGTACTATCTAAATTCTTAACATCATTATTATTTATTATTTTAACATCAATTGTTGGAATGATTTGTATAGCTTTAGTTTCAGTTATGGTTGGATATAAAATGAGTGATGTTATAGATATTGGTTATGGTTTAAAAAATATGGGCTCTATTCTTTCAAAAAATGCAGGCGGAATTTTATTTTATATTTTAAGTTATATAGTAAATTATTCAGTATTTATATTAACAATATATTTAGCAATAACAATATGTCATCTACCAAAGCTATCAAAACATAAAGTATTATCAGGTTTAGTAGCTATGATTGTATTAACTATAATACAGTCTGCTATCGGAGGTATTTTTGATTATTTTATGACTAGTTCAAGAGTTGAAGCAATTGTGAATTTAGATATATTATTTTTAAATGTAGATAAACTTTTTGGAACGATATTATCTGTTGGAAGTTATGAAATTGGGATATTGATATTAAATGTTGTAATTGCATTAGCATTATTCTTTGGAACAACTACTTTATTAGAGAAAAAACTTAATTTAGAATAAAAATTGATTGAGTTGAAATATATAGAATTAATATTTTAAAAAGAGATAAAATCCGATAATAATTATGAATTGTTATCGGATTTATAACATGTATTTATAAAAAAGAAGGTGGAAATTTTGGAATATGAAAGGCTGAACAAAAAAGCTATAAAATGTATGTTTTTAGGAACGCTTATTCAGTTTATAATAGCTAGTACAATTTTAGCTGTTATAGGGTGGTTTTTTAAAGGTATTATACCTATGATAATTCAGTATATAATACTAGGTTTAATTATTTTGGATTTAATATATTTGCTAGTGTCTCCAAAGGTTAGATACGAAAGTAACTACAGCTGGAGGAGATATAAATATATCTTTTTTAGAAGATGATAAGGCAGATTTTATAGCAGAATCATTAAAAAATAAAATTAATGAAATATCTATAAGTCAAAAAAGTAAAAAATTAGAAGATATAAATAAAAGTTCAAAATCGGGAAGTAATTTATAGGAAGGTGTTGAAATTATGGAGAGTAAATTTAGATGCCATCCAAGTATTATTTTAGAAAAAGTCGCAGGGGTTTTATCATTTTTTATAATAATCTTTATATCAAATATAGATGATGTAGTTGATATATTAGAAACAGGAAAATTTCAAGGGAATATCATACTTTTGATAGGTACAGCAATATTAATATTAGATGCAATTTATAATTTCTTAGTATGGAGAAAAACATATATAAGTATACAAGATGGTACTATTGTATTAGAAAGAAATACTATAAATAAAAAGATAAATACTTTTGGAATAAAAAATATTGCAAATATAAATATAGAACAAAATATATTTGAAAGAATTATATCTACATGTAAAGTAAAAATAGATACTGATAGCCGTTCTACAGCAGATGAAACTGATATAGAAATTGTACTCAAAAAAGATATAGCAAATGAATTTAAGAAGCGCATAATGCAGTCTATAAACAAATCAAAAGGAAATGAAGATAGTCAAGAAAGTTTAGAAAATATGTATTATGAAGTTGAGGATTATGATGAATATATAGATTACGATATAAATTATTCAAATGGAGATATCTTAAAACACTGTTTTTACAATATTGGAATAATTGAATTGCTAATCAATATAGCAGTTTTTATTGGAGTATTTATATATGGAATAAATCAAGAGGATCATACACTAAAAAGTATTATAATACAAAGTATCATAATAATAGCAAATTTCGGTTCTATATTTAAAAATTTATTTGGTGATTATATTAAATACTATAATTTTAAATCTCTTAGAAAGAATGATAAAATTTACTTAAACTATGGGCTTTTCACAAAATCGGAATATTCTATACCAGTTGATAGAATAAATGCGATAAATATAAATCAAACTATTTTATCTAGAATTTTCAACAAGTATAAAGTAGATATAAGTGTGGTTGGTGTAGGGAATGATGAAGATGAAGTATCACAAATAATTCTATTTGAAAGTAAGGATATGTTGGTAGAACGATTTAATTTATTGTTGCCAGAGTTTAATTTAAAGATAGATTTTAACTTTGAAAAACAATCAAAGAAAACCTTACTAATAAGCCTTATAAAATCACTTATAATAATGGGTATTGTAGATTTAATAGTATTTGTAATCTACGAATTAAATTTATTTACAAATATGCAAGTAATATTGATTGGAAATTTAATATTAGTAGTATTTTTATTAGTGTTTTATATTATGAAATATAAAACAGCAGGGATTTTTCTAGATGATGATTTTGTATCAATTGTTTCTGGTAAATTTTCAAAAAGTATAAATATAATTAAATATAAAAAAATACAATACATAAAAATTTTACAAGGACCTATAAGTAAGACTTTGGGGTTACAACATGGAACAATACATATACTTGCTGGTTTACTTGATAATGACAGAAAAATTGATTATTACAATGAGTCAATTTTTGATAAGTTAAGTGAAAAAATATAGATAATAAATATATTAAAAAAATATATCCTTTAAACAGTCATGTTTTATTGATGTTTGAAGGATATTTTTTATTTTGAACTAAATTTTTTGGACTAAATATCTTTCATTTATTTATTAGATGGTCTAAAATATGTCTATACTCTAAATAATAGATTTATTAGAAACGGAGGCAAATAATGATTTTAGAAACAATTAAAATGCTGAACCCTGCACAGAGGGAAGCTGTTGAGCAAACAGAAGGGCCGATATTAATCCTTGCTGGAGCAGGTTCAGGAAAAACTAGAGTTTTAACTACTAGAATAGGATATTTAATGCAAGAAAAAAAGGTAAAAGCTGAAAATATTTTAGCTATAACTTTTACAAATAAAGCAGCTAATGAGATGAGGGAAAGGGTAGATGAAACATTAAAAGATGAAGATACTAGTGCAATGTGGATTACAACTTTCCACTCTTGTTGTGTTAGAATACTTAGAAAATCTATAAATAAAATAGGATACAATAGAAGTTTCGTTATATACGATAGTGCAGACCAAGTTACTCTTGTAAAAGACTGTCTAAGAGAATTAAATTATAGCGAAAAGGCTATGGATCCTAAATATATAATAAGTGTTATATCAAATGCGAAAGATAAACTTATAAATCCAAAACAATTTAAGGAGAAATATCAAGGTGATTTTGCAAAATCAAAAATTGCAGATGTGTACGCACTATATCAAGACCGTCTAAAAAGAAATAGTGCACTTGACTTTGATGACTTAATCTCAAAGACAGTAGAACTTTTTAGAGAACATGAGGATGTATTAGATTTCTATAGAAATAGATTTAGATATATAATGGTAGATGAGTATCAAGATACAAGTAGGGCACAATATGAACTTGTTAGATTACTTGCACAAGGACACCAAAATATATGCGTAGTTGGGGATGATGACCAAAGTATATATGGGTGGAGAGGTGCCGATATAAGGAATATACTTGAATTTGAAAGAGATTATGATGATGTTCATGTAATAAAACTAGAACAAAACTATAGATCTACTCAAATTATACTTGATGCGGCAAATTATCTAATTAAAAACAACATAGAAAGAAAAAGAAAAAGACTTTGGAGTGAAAAGAAAGAAGGGGAATTAATAAAAATTCAACTATCAGAAAGCGAAGTCGATGAGGCAGAATTTGTAGCTAATACAATTTCAGCTATGGTTAGAGCAGGAGAAAGACAATATAAAGATTTTGCTGTTTTATATAGAGCCAATGCACAAGCAAGACCAGTGGAAGATGCCTTAAATAGAAGCCAAATTCCATACAATATCTACGGTGGAACAAAGTTCTATGAAAGAAAAGAAATAAAGGATATGGTAGCTTATTTAAGAGTTATCCAAAATCCACAAGATGATATATCTCTAAAAAGAATAATAAACGTTCCTAGAAGGGGAATAGGGCTTAGAACTATAGAAAAAATAGAAGATAGAGCCAGCTTAAAGGAAGAAAGTTTATATTCAGTACTAATAGATATCGATGGAAACTCAGATATATCAAGAAAAGCAAAAGCTAGTATAAATGATTTTGTAGATATGATGTCGACATTTAGAAGTCTTAAAGAAATATATCCAGCAAGTAAAATGATAGAAAAAGTTATGGATATAACAGGATATTTAGATGAATTAGAAAAAGACAAAAGTGAAGAATCTCAGGATAGAATAGAAAACTTAAAAGAATTTATATCTGTAGCTATGGAATTTGAAAGCAAAAACGAAGATGTTAGTTTAGAATCTTTCCTAACAAATGTTGCTTTAACTTCTGAACCAAATGAAGAAGAGGAACATGCAGATAGAGTATCATTAATGACTATACATTCAGCAAAAGGGCTTGAATTCCCGGTTGTATTTTTAACAGGTATGGAAGAAAAACTATTCCCTATAGCAAGAGCGATTGCATCTATGCAAGATACTCAAATAGAAGAAGAAAGAAGACTTTGTTATGTTGGAATAACAAGAGCAAAAGAAGAGTTATTTATGACTATGACTGGAAAGAGAACTCTATATGGAAGAACTAATCACTCTGTTGCATCTAGATTTATTGAAGAATTACCAGATGACTGTATAGAAAGATTAAATAGAGTTCAAAAAGAAATACCATACTCAAAAGCTAGCTATAATATGCTTGATAAATACACTAAAAAGTATATGAACTCTGTCAATAAAGCAGAAATAGCGAAAAAAGCACAAGCAACTATAAAAGAAAAAACTGATGTATCAGATATAGATAATATAAAATTAGGAAGTAAAGTACACCATCCAAAATTCGGAACAGGTACAGTAGTAGCATTAAAAGGGCCAGATGTTACAATAGCGTTTGATAATCAAGGAATTAAGACAATAAATAAAGAATATACTACAATAGATTTAATTAAAGAATAAGATTTAAGGGATGGTATTTATATAATACACATCCCTTAAACTTTATCATAAAAATATTTAGTTTATAAGGTAGAATAGGGGGAATAAATATGACAATAGGAGTGTGTCTACCAGGAGGAGGGGCAAAGGGTGCCTTTCAGGCTGGAGTGTTGGAATCACTATATAATAGGGGACTTAAAAGATATGATTCATATGCCTGCACATCAATTGGAGCAATCAATGGATACTACTTATACACAGGAAATGTGGATAAAATGAAAAAAATGTGGATAAGTGGAGAAAATAATGCTGGAAAATGTTTTAATTCTGTTGATAACATTATTGATAATAGTAGAGATATAAAAAAATTATACGAACTAAAAGACTACAAAATTCGAGAAAATTCGAGTTTTTACATTAATTATCTTCAAGTCAGAAACAAATCTGGTAAAGAAATTATTGTAGATATATCAAAACTTAACCATAAAGATAGAGTAAATTATATAAAATATAGCTGTGCATTGCCTTATAATCAAGAAAAAGGGCTATTTTCGATTCAAGAAGTTAAACAGTATATTGAAAAAGGTAAATTTGATGGATTTAATTTAGATGGAGGTATGGCACGAAATACATATATCGATCCATTAATTGAGGATAATGTGGATAAAGTCCTAATAATATCCACAAGGCATAATTTTGAATTACCACGAAAAGTAATGCAAAAAATAGACTCAAATAAAGTTATAATTATATCACCGAAAGCAGAAATAGATAATAAAGATTTATTAAACTTTTCACCTGAGTTTTGTTCAAAACTATATAAAGAGGGATATGAGATGGGTTTAGAATTTGATTTGAACTTATTACAAACTTAATTATAGAAAAAATTGGAATTGTTCATATACACTTAAAAAATAAAAATTATTATAAATTAGAATGGATAAATTTAAGATTTATTTTTCAATAAAATGTTATATAATAAGATATGAAAATGAACAAATGAAAGGAAGTAATCAATATGGAAAATAAAAACCCTATAGTTACAATAGAAATGGAAAATGGAGATAAAATGGTAGCTGAATTATACCCACATATAGCTCCTAATACAGTAAACAACTTTATAAGCTTAGTAAACAGTGGATACTATGACGGAATAATATTCCACAGAGTTATAAAAGGATTTATGATACAAGGTGGTTGCCCTAATGGAAACGGAATGGGTGGACCAGGATACTCTATAGCTGGAGAATTCGCAAGCAATGGATTCACAAATAACTTAAAACATGAAAAAGGTGTTTTATCAATGGCTAGAACTATGCAACCAAACAGTGCAGGTTCTCAATTCTTTATAATGCATGCAAGAGCTCCACACTTAGATGGAGAATACGCTGCATTCGGTAGAGTAATAGAAGGTTTAGATGTTGTTGATAAAATAGCATCAGTTAGAGTAAATAGAATGGATAAACCACTTGATGACCAAAGAATAAAATCTATGACAGTAGAAACTTTTGGAGTTGAATATCCAGAAGTTGAAAAAATGTAATTATAATTAATTTTGACAATAAAATACTATTTACATTTTTTCAAACTTCATTTAAAATATTTTAAAGAGTCTTAAAAACACAAAACACAAAAACACAAAACACATAACACACACCTGAGTGACAAGGCAAAATATAAACTGTAAATATAAGAAAAGCTATTGCGAATATATTCGTGGTGTATCCACGAGAAGTACAAACTCTTAAAACACTGTCTTCCGCACGAGATGTTTCTACACCATTAGTCAACATTAAT
>NZ_JADPET010000001.1:0-42976 GCF_015667935.1 Clostridium sp. 1001270J_160509_D11
GATAATTTGGAAGCAGGTATTTAATATGATAGATAGAAAAACAATGATAAAGAGAATAAATGAAGAAATAGATAAATACTTACATGATATAAAAGAAGAGAAAAAAATAAATAAACTAGATATAAATGATGTTAACTCAGGAGATGATTTTGAAAAATTCTTAAAGGAAGTCTTTTTACGTTTAGGATACCATGTTGCTTTAACTCAACAAACAAGGGATCAAGGTGCGGACCTAATTATTGAAAAAGAATTAGTAAAAATAGTTGTACAAGCTAAATTTTATGGAAATACAGTAGGTAATAAAGCGGTACAAGAAGTTATAGCAGCTAAGTCTTATTATGATGCAGATAGTTGTATGGTTGTAACTAATAATACTTTTACATCTTCTGCATATGAATTAGCAAAAGCTAATAGAGTAAGATTAGTGGATGGCAAGGAATTAAATAGTATGATAGAAATTGCCAATTTATTTTTAGAGTAAATAACTATATATATATTAAGATAATATAAATATGATTTAAAAAAATATAAATCTTATTAAAAGAGGGCTATTATTATGCATTATGAGGATTTTTATAATGATTACAATAAAAATTACTCTTATTGTTGTGATAAAGATTATTTTAATTATGTAAGAAATAAAGTAGGATATATTATCGATACATTATTTGATGTAAAGAAAAATACTATTATTTTAGAACAACAAATTTATGATAAATTTATGCAAGGTGATCGAAAAAAAGAGGTTCTAAATTATAAAAAATTTTCTTTAATAAGCCCCCAAATATTTAATATAGTTTATGTATATTTGGTTTTTATTAGACACTATGATAAAAAGTTTGTTATAGATAAAATGTTTAATTATGTACAAGATAATAAAAATAAATACCAAAAAGAATGTCAATTAGAATATGAACAGGAAGTGCTAGAAATAAAGAGAACAGCGCTATATTTACAAGAACAAAAGAAAATTGAAGATGAGAGACTAGCAAGGGAAGAACGTATAAGAAAGATGTTAAATGAGAACACTACTTTTTAATATAGAATTCAAATTTACCATGTGGTTTAGACACATAGTCAAAAATTAATCTAAATTTATTTCATTTCAGATAATAGTGGTTCATATCTTGAAGTAAAGCTGGAAGGATTTTTATTAAAAATGGACTTATGTGAGATATTAAAAAAATCAACTTCAAATATATCACATAAAATTTTTCACAAATCAATAATAAAAAACCACAATTAAGCAAAAAATAAACAGAATAAAAAGTTATAAGTTAGACATAAAGGAGCGAAAAATATGACAAATATGAAGCCGACTATGATACATAGTGATAGAGGCTCTGTTTTTTCTGTTTTCAGTGAAGAAGAGCTAAAAAATATGACTAATAATTCTAAGAGAAAAGTTGCTATTTGTGGAAGGATAAATAATAGTGGAATAGTTGAGGTGCCAGAGGGTGCTACTCTTGCGGAAATTATAGAATTGGCAGGAGGAATTTTAGATAAAAGAGATTTTAAAGGGGCACATGTGGGAGTTCCGCCTTATGGTAGATTTTTATCTAAAGAAGATTTGGACAAAGAGCTAGATTTTGATTTGTTTGATAATTATATTAGGGCAATTAATGTTTTATCAGAAGAGGATTGTATAGTTCAGTATGCCAAGTTTTATACAGATTCAGTAATTGGTTTAATGCAAAATGAAGGAAGTTTGAAAGATTATGCTAAAGTGCAAGAGCCTTTAGAAAAAGTTTGGCAAATACTTGATAGAATAAGTAAAGGCAGATCAAATATGAGGGACCTTTATATACTTAGATCTTTAGCAGAAGAAGTGAAAGAAGAATTAAATCAAAAGCATAATATAATGGAAGAAATCATTGAAAATTATTATGACGAAATCAAAGAACATATTGAAGATGACAGATGCTACACTATGCAATGCAACAATCTGATTAAACTTACTATAACAGAAAAATGTATAGGATGTGGAATTTGTCAAAGGGTTTGCCCTGTTGATTGTATAGCAGGGGAGAAAAAGGAACAACGACGCATAGATTACAACAGATGTACTCACTGTGGTAGATGTTTATCTGCTTGTCCAGTAGATGCAATAACAGCAGGAGACAATACTTTGAAATTTATCAGAGATTTATCGACTCCTAACAAATTAGTCATCACTCAAATGGCACCGGCAGTTAGAGTTGCTATAGGGGAGGCTTTTGGTTTTGAAGCTGGGGATAATGTGGAGCATAAATTGGCAGCAGGACTTAGAAAACTGGGCGTGGATTATGTGTTTGATACATCTTGGGCAGCAGATTTAACTATAATGGAGGAAGCTGCGGAATTGCAAAATAGACTGGAAAGATATTTTTCAGGAGATAAAAGTGTAAAACTTCCAATGCTGACATCATGTTGCCCATCATGGGTTAAATTTATAGAACAAAATTATGGTGATATGTTAGATGTGCCATCTAGTGCTAAATCACCTATGCAGATGTTTGCGACTGTGGCTAAAGATATTTGGGCTAAGGAAAAAGGACTAAAAAGAGATGAAGTGACTTCGGTTGCCATAATGCCTTGTATTGCCAAGAAATACGAAGCATCTAGACCGGAATTTTCTCGTGGCCTTAATTATGATGTGGATTATGTTATAACGACTAGAGAATTAATTAAAATATTCCAAGACTCAGGTATTGATTTAAAAACAATAGAAGGGGAAGAAATAGACCAAGTCATGGGAGAATATACAGGTGGAGGAATTATATTTGGTAGAACTGGTGGAGTTATAGAAGCTGCACTTAGAACTGCCCTAGAAAATATGACAGGCGAAAAAATTGAAAATGTAGAATTCCACAGTCTTAGAGGTTTTGAGGGATTTAGAGCTTGTGATGTAGAAGTTGGAGATATAAAACTTAGAATAGGGGTAGCTCATGGTCTAGAAGAAGCTGGCAAGATGCTTGACAAAATAAGAGATGGAGAAGAATTTTTCCATGCAATAGAAATTATGGCTTGCCCTGGTGGCTGTGTCGGCGGTGGTGGCCAACCTAAAGTCAGAAAAAATAAAGATGCAATTTTACAAAAACGTGGAGAAGGTTTAAATAATATAGATAGGGAAAAAAATATGAGAGTTTCAAAAGAAAATCCAGAGGTTCAGGCAATTTATGATAAATATCTGGATCATCCGCTAAGTCATAAGGCACATGAATTGCTTCATACTAGATATTTTGTAAAGAGAAAAAAATAGGGGATTACTGATAAAAAGCTTGTAGATTTCTATGAGCTTTTTTTAGGTGGGAAAAGTAAAATATAAATATATTTCTCAAAAAATGTTTACACAAAAAATACTGGGGTATATTTCTAATATAAACAAAGTGTACACAAAATACACATTAAGGAGATAGCAATTATGTTAAATCAAAAAACAATAGATATAATAAAAAGTACAGTACCAGTATTAAAAGAACATGGATTAGAAATAACAAAAACTTTCTATAAAACAATGTTTGCAAATAATCCAGAGGTAAAAGAAATGTTTAATATGGATAAACAAGAATCTGGTGAGCAACCAAAAGCATTAGCAATGACAGTATTAGCAGCAGCTCAAAATATAGATAATTTAGAAGCAATATTACCAGCAGTAAAGAAAATAGGAAGTGTTCACGTTAACTCATATGTAAAACCAGAACATTATCCAATAGTAGGTAAAAATTTATTATTAGCTATAAAAGAAGTTTTAGGAGATGCAGCAACAGAAGAAGTATTAAATGCATGGGCAGAAGCTTATGAAGTTATAGCTAAAGTATTTATAGATGTAGAAAAAGATATGTACATAGATCAAATTTGTAGAGATAACCAAATACATCAAAGAATGTAATTTATAAAAAGGCTCCTTAAGGCTTTGATAATTTTATCATTGCTAAAAGGGGCCTTTATTGATTCTTGTATTTTAGCCTATAAATAAAATACAAGTATATATTATATTTAATAACTAGATTGATAAAATTCAAAATAAAAGTTAAACTAAAGTATAATTACATAAAAATAAAAAAGAGGTGTAAAAATGACTAAAGAACAAAGAATTGCAAATATAGTAGCTGACTTAGAAGGATGGGAAATTAAATCAGATGATAATGGCTCATATCTTGAAGTAAAATTAGGAGAATTTTTATTAGAAATGGACTTATGTGATATACCTAGTATTGAAACTTTAACAAAGGAAGAGCTAGCAACTATAATATTTGATAAATATTTAGAACAATAAATTTAAAAAACTACTAAGTTTATGGCTTAGTAGTTTCTTTTATTGTAAAAAAATGTAAAAAAACTATTGAAAGTTATAAACATATCAACTACTATATGATTATGAAAATAAACGCGCGTTCACAAAGTTGATTGGAGGTTTTATGAAGAGTAATGATATTGCAAAAATTGCTGGTGTATCTAGGAGTACTGTATCTAGAGTAATCAATAATTACCCGAATGTACCTGAGGAGACTAGGCAAAAGGTATTAAAAGTAATTGAAGAATATGATTATGTACCACATGCGTCTGCAAGAATGTTAGCAGGGGCAAAAAACAAGGTAATAGGTCTTTTTATAATTGATATTAATGAAAGACAAGATGGTATGAAAAATAGAATTACAAGGAGTCCTTATTTTTTAGAGTTTACAAGTTCGGTAATCGAGCGTGCAAGTGAAAATGGATATAAGGTATTGGTGCAGATAATACATAATATTGAGGGGTACACACAAATCAAAGAATGTTTTTATAATAAGATGATTTCAGGTGGTATATTCATAGGAGAAAACAACAACGATGAAACAATTAAAAAAATAATAAATGATGGATATAAGGTTGCTTTAATAGATCAAGAGATAACAAAAAATAATGCATATAGTAAATGCATAGTAGTTAATTCGGACAACTTTAAGGGTGCGTATGATGCTACTAAGTATTTGATTGATAATAATCACAGAAAGATTGCTCATATTACAGGAGATATTGGAAAGTTGTCATCAATAGATAGAATTAAAGGATATAAAAAGGCATTACAGGATTCAAATATTTCAATAAATAATGATTTTATTATTGAATCGAAATTTCGTGAAGAAAGTGGATATGAGTCTGCGAAAAAATTGTTATCACAAAGTGATAAACCGACAGCGATATTTGCATCTAATGATAAGATAGCCATAGGGGTAATGAGGGCTATGAAAGAAATGAACTTAAAAGTTCCGCAAGATATCAGCATAATAGGTTTTGATGATATAGAGGAATGTAAATATATAAATCCACAACTTACGACGATAAAGATGGACTTAGTAAAGATGGCAGATATAACTACTGATTCAATAATTTATTTTATTGAAAAAGGGGAAAACAAATTCAATGAATACACAGTAGATGTTGAGCTTATAAAAAGAAAAAGTTGTATGAAGTTAAAGTAAAACCTAAAAAATATTAGTATAGAAATTAAAGGGGGATGTATTATGTCAAAATATAGTTTGGGAATAGATATAGGTGGTACGTTTATTAAATATGCTTTGGTAGATGAAGACTATAATATAAAAGAAAGATGGAAAGTAAAAACAACTAAATTCGATACGAAAGATGAGTTATATGATTATATTTGTTCAAATATAAAGCATGATGGATTGATTGATGTTGTTGGAATAAGTGCGCCAGGGCTTATTGATGAAGAGTCTAATGTTAAATCATATGCAGCTCCAAATGTAGCAAATATGTATGGAACAAATATAAATTCTGAAATAGAAAAAAGAGTAAATAAAGAAGTGGCATCTATAAATGATGCGAAGTCAGCAGGATTATGTGAGTTTGAAATAGGAAATGCAAAAGGAAGCAAATCTTCAGCATTTTTAATTTTGGGAACAGGTACTGGTGGATGTTTATGTGATGAAAATGGAGTTATATATGGAAAAGACTCATTTGCAGCAGAGTTTCACAACATTCCTTTTATGAATTTCCAAACTAAAAAAATAGACAAAATGGGTGACTACGCATCAATGACTGGTTTAATAGAGATATATAACAGTAAAGTTGATGAAGAAGAAAAGGTTGAATATGGTCATGAAGTTTGTAATAAATTTTTAGCTGGGGATGAATTAGCTAAAGAAGTAATAGATGAATGGATAAACAATATAGCAGTTGAATTAATAGCTATAACAGTTACATATAATCCAGAGATTATATGTATTGGTGGGGGAATATCGGAAGAAGATTGGTTTATTGATAAGTTAAAAAAACACTACAAAGAAGTTTGTATTGAATATTTAGAAGCAGATTTTATAACGACAGAAATTAAAAGATGTAAATATAATAATGATGCGAATATTTTAGGAGCTATAATAAATGCAAATCTAAAACAATCAAAAAAATATGTAGTTAGTAATGGATAGTTATAGTGGAGAGGATAAAATATGTTTAGTTACGAGGTTATACAAAGTTTAAACAATTTAGAGCTATCTTTATACGAATATATAATGAAAAATAAAAAAAAGGTAATATATATGAGGATAAGGGAATTAGCTGATGAAGCTCATGTATCGACAACAACTATATTGAGATTTTGCAAGAAGTTAAATTGTGAGGGGTTTTCTGAATTTAAAGTTAAATTCAAAATGTATATAGAAGAAAATAATATGAAGAAGGTCAGTGATGATACTTCTGAAATAATAAATTTTTTAAAAAATATAGAAAAAAGTGATTTGGATAAACGTCTGGATAATTTATGCGACATGGTAAAAATGGCGAATACAATTATATTTTTAGGAATAGGTTCATCGGGAATATTATGCAAATATGCGGCTAGATATTTTTCTGCAATTGGAAAGTTCACATTCCACATAGATGATCCGTTTTTCCCAAAGAACTTTAGATGTCATGGGCCATGCTTGGTAATAGCTTTGTCAGTATCTGGAGAAACAGAATCTACAATAGAAAATATAGATAGATTTAAACAAGAAGGCTGTTCTGTCGCTAGCATAACAAATAGTGAAAATTGCACAATTGCTAAAATGTCAAATTTAAATATACCTTATTATGTTCAGCAGGTAAAGGTTAATTATAGTGATATAACTACTCAATTACCAGTTTTATATATGATTGAAAGGATAGGAAAGAAGCTATACAACCAATATATAGTCGAATAACTACATAAGATTATTCTATTTAAATAAAAAACAAGTTGTTTTATTTTTGGATTAAATTATTAAAGTTGTGACATGTTTTTTTAGAAGTAAAAACTATTACTTACAACAAATTATAAGTTATACTTAGACTATAAGATACAAAGGGGGACATTAGATGATATATAAAGAATTAGACAAATTTAAAGATGATTTCTTATGGGGTTCGGCATCTGCAGCTTACCAAGTAGAGGGAGCTTGGGACCAAGATGGAAAGGGAAAAAGTATATGGGATATATATACTAAACAACCTGGAACAACTTATAAAAATACGAATGGAGATATAGCAGTAGACCATTACAATAGATATAAAGAAGATGTAGCTTTAATGGCAGAGATGGGACTTAAAGCTTATAGATTTTCAATAGCTTGGAGTCGTATATATCCAAAAGGTAGAGGTCAAGTAAATGAAGCAGGTTTAAAATTCTATGAGGACTTAATAGATGAACTTATAAAAAATAATATAAAACCAATAATCACTTTATACCACTGGGATTTACCACAACATCTTCAAGATTTATATGGCGGTTGGGAATCAAGAGAAATAATAGATGATTTTAACGAGTACTGTATAACACTTTTCAAAAGATTTGGTGACAAGGTAAAATATTGGGTTTCACTAAATGAACAAAATGTATTTTTAACATTAGGTTATTTAACAGCCCTACATCCACCAGGTGTTAAAGATCAAAAAAGAATGTTACAAGCAAATCACATTGCAAACTTAGCTAATGCAAAAGTTATTGAATCTTTTAGATCATATGTACCAAACGGAATGATTGGACCAAGCTTTGCATTTGGACCTAATTATTCATATAGCTGTAATCCAGAAGATGTATTAGCAATGGAAAATGCAGAAGAGTTAAACTGTAGTTGGTGGTTAGATGTTTATTGTAAAGGAACATATCCATCATTTGCACTAAAATATTATGAAAGATTAGGAATAGCTCCAATAATAGAAGATGGTGATCTTGAACTATTAGGAAGAGGAAAACCTGATTTTATAGGTATAAACTATTATCAAACAGCAACTGTTAAAGCTAACCCATTAGATGGTGTAGGTTTATCAGAAGGAATGAATAACACAGGTAAAAAAGGTACAACTAAGGAAAATGGTATACCTGGTGTTTATAAAAATACAAAAAATCCATATGTAGAGACTACTAACTGGGACTGGGCGATAGACCCTACTGGATTAAGAATAGGCCTAAGAAGATTAACAAGCAGATATGGGTTACCAATATTAATCACAGAAAATGGTCTTGGAGAATTTGATAAGCTTGAGGAAAACGATATCGTTAATGATGATTATAGAATAAAATACTTAAGCGACCATGTTAATGCATGTAAAGAAGCAATAACAGATGGGGTAGAACTTCTAGGCTACTGCACATGGTCATTTACTGATTTACTAAGTTGGTTAAATGGATACCAAAAACGTTACGGATTTGTATATGTAGATAGAGATGAAAATGATGAAAAAGATTTAAGAAGAATTAAGAAAAAAAGTTTCTATTGGTACAAAGATGTTATAAGCAGCAATGGAGAAAATTTATAAGAATACAAAATATAATATTCAACATACAAAATAAAAATTAAAATAAAAGGTTTAAAAATCAGGAGGGTTATTATGAAAAAAATATTATTAGTTTGTTCAGCAGGAATGTCAACTAGTTTACTAGTTAATAAAATGAGAGATGCAGCTAAAGAATGCGGGGAAGAAGTAGAAATAAATGCATTAGCAATAGCAGAATGCTCAAGTGTAATAAATGATGTAGATATAGTACTTTTAGGGCCTCAAGTACGTTTTCAAAAACCACAAGTAGAAAAACTTACAAATGGAAGCATACCAGTAGAAGTAATCGATATGAGACAATATGGAATTATGGATGGTAAAGGAATACTTGAAAGTACATTAGCTAAAATAAAATAATATAAAAAATCTAGGGGGTATACATATGACTACTATGGAAAAATTCCAAGCGGGCATAGAAAGATTCTTAGTTCCAATTGCCGCTAAATTAAATTCACAAAGGCACATATGTGCAGTAAGAGATTCATTTATACTTTCATTTCCATTAACAATGGCAGGTTCGTTAATGGTATTATTAAACTTTGTTTTCTTATCACCAGATGGTTTTGTTGCAAAATTACTTAAATTAGAGTCAATAATTCCTAATTTTGCAGAGTATCAAAATATATTCTCACCTGTTTTAAGAGGGTCTGCAGATATATTAGCAATATTCATAGTATTTTTAGTTGCTAGAAATCTCGCCAAAACACTCAAAGCTGATGATTTGTTAACAGGTTTAACAGCAGTTTCAGTTTACTTTATAATATATCCAGATTATGTAGGGGTAGATAATGTAAATCATTTAACAACTAAATTTTTAGGCTCACAAGGTCTATTCGTAGCGATAATAGTTGGTTTAGTAGTTGGGGAACTTATGGCAATTTTATCAAAATCTGAAAAGCTAGAAATAAAAATGCCAGAACAAGTACCTCCAGCAGTAGCTAGATCATTTAAGGTATTAATACCTATAATTTTAATAACTTTATCATTCTCAATAATAAACTTCTTAATTAAAAAAGTTGCACCTGGCGGATTACATGAATGGGTTTATGCAGTAATCCAATCACCACTAACAAAATTAGGACAAAATGTAGGTTCTGTAATAGTATTAGCATTTATATGCCAAATACTTTGGGCAATGGGTATACATGGTCCTAATACAATAGCAGCAGTTCGTGACACAATGTTTGCAGAAGCTGTAAATAGTAATGTATTATATGCAGCTCAACATGGTACTGCTTGGGGAGCACCTTTCCCAGTAACTTTCAATGGATTATTTGATGCATTTGGAGCTTATGGTGGTTCAGGGGCTACACTAGGGTTAGTAATAGCACTAATATTATTCAGTAAAGCTAAAGATCAAAAAAGTATTGCAAAACTTTCTTTAGCACCAGGGATATTCAATATAAATGAAATGGTTATATTCGGATTACCAATAATACTAAATCCAATATATATAATTCCATTTGTTTTAGCACCAATAGTAAACATAATAATAGGATATTCAGCAACTTGCATATTTAAAATAATTCCTCCAGTAGCATATGGTGTTCCATGGACAACACCAGGTCCATTAATACCATTCCTTGGAACAGGAGGAAATGTATTAGCACTATTAATAGGTGTACTATGTTTAGCAGTGAGTGTATTAATTTATGCACCATTCGTAATAGCAGCAGGCAAAGCATCACAAGTAGATGATGATAATTCAGAAAAAGATACAACTGAGGGATTAGCATAATATTTAACAATTAGAGGTGACATAAATGGAAGGTATGGAATTAATAGCATTTGAAATTATTAGTAATGTGGGGATGGCAAAATCATTAGTAGTAGAAGCACTAAGAGTTGCTAGAGAAGGTAATTATGAAGAGGCCGAAGCTAAATTAAATGAATCAGCAGAATATATGCTAAAAGGACATCATGCACATTCATCATTAATACAACAAGAAGCATCTGGAGATAAAGTCGAATTTTCGTTGATAATAATGCATGCAGAAGACCAGATGATGTCAGCTGAAACTATTAAAGTTTTAGCCGAAGAAATGATACAAATGTATAAAGAATTTAGAAAATAAAAAAGCAAAGAACTACTGAGTTTATTCTTAGTAGTTCTTTTAATTATAAGAAAATTATATATTATATCGTTTGGTATAATGAGTAAGTTTATAGATAATAACAAAAATATAATATTTTAAATACCTCTTAATTTTGATAAAATTTCTATGTAAGCACAAAATAATAGAATATCAAAAAATGTGTAAAAGAGGTATTACAATGGAAAATCCTTATAAATCAATTAATGAATTAAAAACAGGAAAAATTACTACTGCACAGAAGGTATTGTTTGATGGGTTGATAAAGTTGTGGAAAACAAAACCCATTTACAAAATCAGCGTTAAGGAATTGACTGAAATATCTAATGTGGCTAGGAGTACGTTTTATGTATATTATAAAAATATAGATGAACTTATAGAAGATATAGAAAATTATCATATTTCTCAGATGATGCATTTAAATGAGGAGTTAATGAATACGGATATAAAGTCGGACGTTTATTTATCATATTATCAAGAGACAATTAATTATGTAAAGAAAAATAAAGATGTGTTTTATGCATTTTTAATCGCCAACATAAATAATAGATTTATTCAAAAATGGAAAGATGGAATGAAGTATCATTTATTAGAGAGTGAATATCGTCTGTATAATGCTGATAATTGCAATTTGATTTTGGAGATGGTGGCATCTCAAGTAATTGCTGGATATACTTTTTGGCTAACTAATCCTAATGACGTTAATATTAACGGTCTGGCTAAGATAGTATCACAAACACTAAGATTAATAGAAATTTAAAAAAGAGCAAAGTTTAAACACTTTGCTCTTTTTTGTAGCAGAAAATAAAAATCATATAGTATAAAATAATATCAGAATGAAGTAAAAATAATAAAAGAGTAAAAAAACAATAAAAGTGAACTATGGATATAAAAAAATATGTGATAAAGAATAATTTATAGAAGCTAATTTCAGGAGGATAAGAATATGGACGAGATAAAAATTCACGTTTTACACACAGGGAAAGTCTGTATATCACCAGATTTACCATTTGGAGGAGAAAACAGTAATTTGATAAAGCTGCCCAAATTAAATCTCTTGGCTCAAGATTACTTTATTTAGTAAATCAAGGAGTGGTAGAAAAGGGTGAAGCAGTAGATGAACAATTAAACAAATTAGGATTAGAACAATATGCAGAGATGGAAGTTGAGATATAATTTTTATTAAAAGTACTTTTAAAATTTAAGATAAAGATAAGTGACTACTAAGTTTTAGGGCTTAGTAGTTTTTTTATACAAAAAATATTAAAATTTTATATTCATTTCATAAATATTTCATATTGGAAACTTAAAATCTATCTTAGATAAATGAAGTGACTGACACAAAGTCTAAAATATTTATTATGAAAATTTCTAAAAATTATAAAACAAGGAGGTAAAAAAATGGGTTCTTTTAAAAGAGCGGTATTATATATAACCCGAAAGAAAAAGAAAAGTATTCTTATGTTCTTTATTCTATTTTGTATAGCTACAGCTGTACTGAGTGGAATTTCAATTAAAAAAGCTACATCAATTGCAAGACAAAATTCAAGTAAGGAGACAGCAAATACATTTGAGATACAAAACAATTTGGCAACAAATTTCACAGGAACAATGCCAGAGAGTTTGGTAAATAAAGTATCAAAAGTAAATGGCATAAAAAATTATGATGCATCAGTTCAGGGGATTGGGCTAGTTTTTAAGCAACTTCAAAATGTGGAGCCAAAAAACAACACAGTTCAATACACTGATAAAAAGTATAAAAATCTTTTCCCTGTAGAAGCTCATAAGTTTACAGAATACGACACAAAATTTATGAGTAAATCATTTAGATTAGTTGAAGGTAGACACCTTGTAGAAGGTGATAAAAATAAAGTATTAGTTCACAAAGCGTTAGCCGAAAAAAATAATTTAAAAGTAGGAGATAGGATAATAGGAACTAAAGACAGCTTAGATTATAATGCATCTAAAGATGCACCGTCTGAATATGATCTTGAAATTGTAGGTATTTTTGAAAGCCAAAATACAGACAGAATGGGAAGTAAGTTAGAAATACCAGAAAACCTTATATTATCAGATATGAACACATTAAATGCTTTATATGGTTATTCAAAAGGAAACAGCCAATATACAAGTGCTGTGTTTAATACTAATAAAAATGTAGATGATGTAATATCAGATGTCAATAAAATACAAGAAAATTGGAGTCTTTATAATATATCAAAAAGTGATGATACGTTTTTAGCATTATCTAAGTCATTTGATAGCTTAGAAAAAATCGTAAATATGCTTTTAATCGGTTCAATTATAGTTGGAATAATAGTGCTTTCATTAGTTTTAGCATTTTGGATTCAAGGAAGAATTCATGAAACAGGTATCTTACTTTCTATCGGAGTTGGAAAGTTTAAAATAATTTCACAATATATAATTGAATTGTTACTTATAAGTGTGCTAGCTTTTGGAACATCATATTTTTCAAGTAAGATGATATCACAAAATATAGGAGATGCAATGGTTAGCCAGGCAAGCAAACAAGCTGTTCAGGAGGTGCAACAAGGGTTTGGAGGAATGTCATTAGGATATGATGCAAACAGTTCTTTAGCAACTCAAACAGTAGATGGGATTGATGTTGATGTTAGTTTAAAAGAAGTTCTTTATGTTTATGCAATAGGGGCAACTATTATCATAAGTTCTGTAATGATATCTTCATCATCAATAATAAGATTAAAACCAAAAGAAATACTATCGAAAATGAGCTAGGAGGAAGACAAATGTCAATTTTAGCATTAAATAAAGTTAATTATTCATATACAAATGGTAAAAAAATATTAAATAATATAAGTATGGAGTTTGAAAAAGGCAAGTTTTACACGATTTTAGGTGTATCTGGTTCTGGAAAAACAACTTTGCTATCATTGTTGGCAGGTCTTGATGAACCACAAAGTGGTAAAATACTATATAACAATCAGGATATTAGGGAAAAAGGATATGAGAATCATAGAAAAAATAATGTTTCACTAATTTTCCAAAATTATAATTTGATTGATTATATGACTCCATTAGAAAATTTAAAAATAGTAAACCCAAAAGCAGATAAAACTATTTTAAATGAGCTTGGATTAAAAGATGATGAAATAAAAAGAAATGTATTGAAATTGTCCGGAGGTCAGCAACAACGTGTTGCCATAGCAAGAACACTTGTTGCAAATTCACCAGTAATTTTGGCAGATGAACCGACTGGAAATTTAGACAGTGATACAGAAGAAGAAATTATAGAAATATTAAAAACAAGTGCACATAAACATGGAAAATGTGTGATTGTTGTTACTCATAGTAAGGATCTTGCGAGCAAGTCAGATGTTATACTTGAGTTAAAAGATAAAAAGTTAGTTCTCTAGCAAGTAATATAGATATATAAATATTCCCTCATGATATTTTAAATAGAAAAATGGGCAAACGTAAATTTATACGTTGCCCATTTTTTATTTGAAAAATATTAAATTATATATTGAATACCATCCTTAATATACCTAATATTAATATATGAACAGGATAGAACCAGTAATTTATCATTTTATTTTGTCTGCCACGTTTTCCATTGTACATAAGTATAAATCCAAAACCAAGAAGTGCCCAAACCTCCTTGAAAATTGATAAATAACCAAATACACATGATAATATAGGTTTATTATAAAATACATAAAGGAAATATACTATTAATATAGCATGGTAATCATAATCTACTGAAAGGAATAGAGATATAATACACATAATAGCTAAAATTAATACTGTAGTCAAATACCATAGGAAACGAGGTATTTTTTCTAATTTTATTTTTAATGTATCTATAATCCAAATTGTTACAAGTGATAATGCTAGTGCAAATAGTACATTGTTATATCTAGGATTGAAGAATGTACGTGTTGTAAACATATCAAATGGTACTTCTGATATTACGCCAAATATCAATAAGTTTAGAAGATATTTTTTACGACTTCTCGTTTTGAAAAAACCCTCTACTATAAAAAATGCAAATAATGGGAATGCTATCCTTCCAAGTACATCAAATAAATCACTTATTTTTAAAAGTAATCCCCCATTTAAATTTGGATATATTAAGGCTTTATTCACGTGGTCGATTAACATAGATAGAAATGCTATATATTTTAATTGTGCACCAGAAAATACTCTTATTCTGTCTAATCCCTTCTTTTGAAGTTCAACTGTCTGTGTCATAAATATTATCCTTTCTATAAGTTCGTTTAGATTTTTAATTAATAAATACGATAAATTGGTATGATTATCGCATTTTATATAGTATAATATGTAGAGATTAGAGTTGGCAACTGACTTTTAAAGGAAGAAAATTGCCATATAAATAACTTAATTTCTACAAATTACCGGTAGTGTTTAATATACCACGTTAATAGGTGGATTAAAACAAAAACGCAAATTTGTAAAACTTTCGTAAAAATTTCGTAAGATTTATTGAATTAATGCGAAAGGTATAAAAGTTAAAAATATGCAAATTATAAAATTATAAATGGTCAATTAGAGGTGAAAATATGGATGCAATAACTATGATAAAAGAAAGACGTAGCGTAAGAAAATATAAAGACGAAAAAGTAGACAGAGAGACTATGAGAGAAATTGTCGATATAGCGAGATGGGCTCCTTCTTGGGTAAACTACCAAATAGCTAGATACACATTAGTAGACGACGAAGAAATAATAAAAGAAATAGCAGAGCATGGAGTTAATGGATTCGTATACAATATAGACACTTTAAGAACTGCAAAAGGAGTAGCTGTACTTAGCTTTGTAAAAGGAAAAAGTGGAACATATGACAAAGAATACATAACTTCAAAAGGTAACTCATGGGAAGTTTTTGATGCTGGTATAGCATGCCAAACATTCTGTTTAGCAGCACATGCAAAAGGTGTCGGAACTTGTATAATGGGAGTTATAGACGATAAATCTATAGCAAAAATAGTAAACTTACCGGAAGACGAAACTGTTGCAGCACTTATAGTTTACGGGTATGAAGATGGAGAACATGCAGCACCAAATAAAAGAAAAGACGTAGACGAAATAATGCGTTTTGTAGATAGATAAAACTTTAAAACAGCAATTAAAATTAAACAAAAGAAGAATCGTATAATCATATAAAGGAGAACAAAATGATAGTAGATAGAGATAAGTGTATAGGATGTACTTTATGTAAGCAAGACTGTATCGTAAGCGACATAGAAATGATCGATAAAAAAGCGCACATAAGAAACTTAACATGCATAAAATGTGGTCACTGTATAGCAATCTGTCCAGTAAAAGCAGTATCTTGTGATGATGAAGAAGAATACTCGATGGAAGAAGTCATCCCATATGAAAAAGAAGACTTCACAATAGATGCAGATAAACTAATGAATTTTATGAAATTTAGAAGAAGTGTTAGATTATTTAAAAAAGATGAAATAGAAGAAGAGAAAATAGAAAAAATAATAGATGCAGGAAGATTTACACAAACATCAACTAATATACAAGATGTTTCTTATACTATTGTAAAAGACAGCATACCAGAGTTAAGAAGAATGACTTTAGGAACATTAAATGCAATGGCCGACAAGATGTTGGGAAGTGAAGAAACTCCAAAACACCTTCTAAAATACGCCCATATGTGGAAGCGTATGTATGAGAGTTTTGTAGAAAATCCAGATGGACCTGATCAATTATTCTTCAAAGCACCATTATTAATAATTGTAAAAGCGCAAAATGAAATAGATGGTGGTTTAGCATCAGCAAAAATGGAGCTTATGATAGATGCGCTAGGGCTAGGAACTTATTTCAGCGGTTTCTTTGAAAGAGCGGCATCGATGAATCCTAAAATAGGAGAAATGATTGGATTAAAAGAAGGCGAAAAAATCATATCTTGTATGGTAGTTGGCTATCCAAGAGTAGAATATAAAAGAACAGTTCCAAGAAAACCTGCAAGAGTAACAAGAATGTAGGAATTGTAATAAGGATATACACATGGACGAAAGCAGAAAAGCAACTTTATTAAAACAATATAAAAATAAAAAAATCAAATATCCAATAGAATAGCGCTATGTTTGATTGGGGGATGGAGCATAGCGACAAATTCGACTGGATAGAAAACTTGGAAATTGATAAAGATTTAGAATTTCCATATGGAGATTAAAGTTTTATACAGTATTAAAAAACATAAATGATATCAACCTAAAAAGGGCATACTCTAGTATTAATATATTTAAAATACTAATGTATGCCTATTTTTATGACTTATTTACACAAATAAAGTTTATATAGTTTTAGTTAAATAAATCTTATCCAACAAATATCTCCGGCATACGAACAACATCAGCAAAATTAGTTTCAAGCATGTTTTTCATATTATTAAATCCAGGGTGAGTGAATTTTTTAGAATTAAACGGACATCTTTTTACACAACTACAACATCTTATACATTTAGTTGGATCTATTTTTTTACAATCTTCAAGATTTATAGCAGATGTAGGGCAGTGTTTTGCACATATTTTGCAGTTTACACAAGTGTCGTCTGTTTCTGGAGCCATTGGAACTTGTGGGAGATTTTTTTCGACATAAGGGAAGTTGCCCGGAACTTCTAGTTTTAATTCGTTTACGTCATTTAAATTTTCTAGTCTGTCTTTTATTTTCACACCGAAGTCATAAGCTATTTTTAAATCGTCTGAATTTGGTCTATTAGTCGCCAGCTTTGATGTAGATGAGTGTTCGGCTACGAATACTGCACCAGCAAGTCCAACAAATCCTTTTGATTCAAATAAATCCTTTGTCTCTAAAAGTGAATCTTCATAATCTCTGTTTCCATATGTAACAGCAAATACAGCCATAGCCTTGTTACATGAAATTTTATCAAGATAGCTTCTTAGTAATTTTGGAAATCTACCAGCATAAGTAGGCACACCGATTATAACTAAATCATTTTCATCAAAAAATAATTCCTGAGTCCTATTTTGAGCTAAAGTAATATCAAATTCTTTATACTCACTTCCGATACCATTTGCGATTTCTTTTACAACTTTTTTAGTCCCATCAGTAGGGCTGAAGTAAAGTAAATTTAGGTTTTTCATAATACAATCTCCTTTTAAAATTTATATAAAAATTATATAAAACAGGTTAATGGTATGCAATAACGCACTTTGTAGTTATTTACTTACTTGGAGGTAAGCAATAAAGAGAAATTTGAAAATGTAGTAGAGAGCTTTAACAAATAAAAGTGTAAACATATAAAGGTGTAATGTAGAGTTTTAACAAATATCAGATAAGAATTTGAAGAGAACTTTAATCAAAAGGGAATTTTTTTGGGAGCGATAGAAATTCACATTCTACCAACTCCCGTTTATATTAATGAGAAAACAAATTTATATATCAATCTCAAATATTTATTTCAATTTTAAAAAAGCTAATAAAATTAATGTCACACCACTCAACCAAGACAGATTAAGCTCTGTTTTTTCTGCTATTTTGTTTCCTATAAAGCAACCACCGAGGATTGCAACTATATTTACAATAAGTGAGAATAAAATTATTTGAAAAAAGTTAGCCGAAACTAAACCTGCTCCAAAACCAGCCGCCAATCCATCTAAAGATAGTGCTAATGCTAGAGAAAATGATTCCTTTGGTGATAATATAAGCGAATGGTCGACATCTGCTGCTGTATTATCTATATATACTTTTAAGAAAAACCTAAAGTCGGAAACCTTAAATTCATAATTGCGAGTTAGTGAGCCGCGAGTGCCCAACAATGCTTTTAACGTACTGTCAAATAATTTAGCCAAGCCTAACATTAATAGCATAGTAAAGCAAATACTTGTTGTAAAAATAGATGGAATGAATCTGCTTACAATACTTCCGAAAAACAAGGCTATCCCCAAAATAGTAGTAGATACAACATTAATAATCAAAGCTGATTTAAAGGGTATTTTTATTTTGCTGGTGGCATAGGCGAAACTGGCAACAAAAGCATCTATTGATAAAGCGCCTACAAGCAAAACTGCATTTACTGAAGATAAAAGATTCATGGCGTCTGTATACCCCCCTTGTGATAAGCATTGAAACCTATTAATTTTCACATAGTTTAACTATATATTAACAATATATGAGAAGTGCAATTTTTGGTGACCTTTTAAAAAGGTGAGATTTTATTATTTATAAAGATAATGAGCATACTAATATTGAAAAATCATAAAACTAGATTTGGAGGAAGTATGTTTAGATTATTTTTTATATTAATAACTTTATTTGCACTTGAAGTAGTAACTTATAAAAGAGTAAATATGGGTAAGTTTAAAAACGTCAAGAAACTAATTTATGAGATAAATAATCAATATAGATATTTGCTTAAAGGTAGATCGAGATATTTAAATTTCTATCAATGGTTTATACTTTTTATATCACAAATATTCGTAGTTTATGCTCTTATGAGATATATAGTTAAGAAGATTTTTAAATATGTAGAAGAAAATTATATTTTGTTTGGAAAGACATTGACGATAATATTTTTAATTATATTTTTGTATTTTGCAATAGGATGCGTATTATTATGTGTTTCAAGAATATACAAATTCTTATATAAAATTGAAGATAAAATCACAAAAGCTGATTTATTGATAAGTTATTTCATAATAAGCATGTATATGACGATTTTAATAATATTTCCCGGGGAATTTGCGAAAAATTACAAAATCGGACTTGTTGGAGTGACGCTCAGCTATTATCTAAATTTAAAAGTACTTTTGAGACTTATAAGAAGTCCCGAAATTGCTGATTTTAAGGCGCAAACTAAAAAAGCATTTGAAATAGACAGTATAGGCGTTATGGCTGTAATAGTTTTGTGCATGGTAGTAATAAGTTTGGCACTAGCAGTATGTTTTATTAGCTGTAGCAATGAAGGGGTGTATACTAATAATCCTACATTTTTTGATTTGTTTTACTATACGATTATCACCTTTGCCACAGTTGGATATGGAGATATAAGTCCAGTTTCGCCTGTCGCAAAATTTATGAGTATCATAATTTCTATGACGAGTATACTATGTCTTACAGTTTTTATATCTTCCGTATTATCTTATAAAAATGAATAATAATTTAAAATGATTTAAATCATGAAATAATATTTTAATATTAAATTATGAAATAGTATTTTAAAAACATATAAGAATGTTTTAAATGATTAAAAAATGCTTTGACTTAGAGTTAACTTTAAGTACTACAATTATAATTAAGTTGAGAGAAAGAATTTACAGGAGGATTTTCAAATGAATAGACCGTATATATTTTGTCATATGCTTACGTCTTTAGAAAAACATTGGCATGGAGCAGCAAAAGATAGCTGGTTCCAACACTTAGCAATAGAAGTACCAGGAGTTGACACAAAAACAGAGTGGTGCGAAGAAGTAAGTGATGAAGAATATAATAAATTAAAGTAATAAGCTAAAGCGAAGAAGAATTGAAATATATAAAATTAAAAAATAGAGTTGTAAAAAGTAGCTAGAATATTAAATCTAGCTACTTTTTTTTATATAAGCAACAAACAAAGTCGTTGGCGCCATGAACGAAGTGAATTTTTTTGATTTAAACTAATAATCTAATAATTATATATCATACTATATTTACCAAAATGGTAAAGGGAAATGTTTTTTATAATTGAAAATATTATAAAAGTAAAAAATAACTTAAATAGTGTAGCATATTTAATGCGAAATAAGTTGAAAATAATAAAAATAAATCGAAAAAAGGAAAAAATTGCACAAAAATATAAAAAATATGATATAATTAATAAGACTTAATAATTAATAAAGGAGACGCAATGATGAAAAAGAAAATTTTCGCATTACTTTCTGTAGTTGTATTAACTATGGCTCTTATGGTTGGATGTGGATCTAATAAATCAGATGATGATGAATTAGTAGTATACTTTGTTCCTTCAAGAGACCCTAAAGAAATACAATCTGCAACAGAACCTTTAGCTGATATGTTAAAAGAAGAATTAGCTAAAGAAGGATTTGAATTTAAAAATATAAGAATTGAAGTAGGTACAAGTTTCGAAGCTGTTGGTGAAGCTTTAGAATCAGGTACTGCACACGTTGGATTTATACCAGGTGGAACATATGTATTATATGAAAATGGAGCAGATGTTGCTTTAACTGCTACTCGTTTTGGATTAAACCATGATTCAGATAATCCAGCAGATTGGAATACAGCTCCAACAGAAAATACAGACAAAAAAGTTACTTATTATCGTTCTTTAGTAATAGCTGGACCATCTGAAAAAGGTCAAGCTCTTGCAGATAAAATAAATAGCGGTAAAAAATTAACAGCTGAAGATGTTAAAGGCGTTACTTGGGGTGTATCAAGTAATACAACTTCTCCAGCAGGATATATATACCCAAGTTTATGGTTACAAGAAAACTTCGGTTTATCATTAACTGATTTACCAAATAAAGTGGCTTTAGATAACTATGCTACTGCATTAACTCAATTAGCAAGTGGTCAAATAGATGTTATGGTAACGTATGCTGATGCACGTCTTGACTATGCTGATAAATGGACAAGCGAATTCGGAAGAAGCAAGTCTGTTTGGGAAGAAACTAACGTTATAGGTGTTACAGCTCCTATATACAATGATACTATATCAGTAACTAAAAACTCTTCTGTAATGACTCCAGAATTAGTTAAAGCATTACAAAATGCATTTATGAATATAGCTGAAACTCCAGAAGGACAAGATGTAATATCTATCTATACTCATAAAGGATATGAAATAGGAGATAGCAAAAATTACGAAGAAGAAAAGAAAGCTCAAGAGCTAATAAAATCTATACAATAGTAAAATAAATAAGTTCATGATTAGTATCATGGACTTATTTTATACGAATTAAAAAAATAATATCACGAAAGATACTATCAATTAAATGTATTGAAAACAAGAAAAACAGAGCATAAATAGAACGTGGAGGGATACAATTGATAAAATTTGATAACGTAAATAAAGTATATCCAAATGGATTACATGCATTAAAAAATATAAATTTAGAAATACAACAAGGTGAATTTGTTGCGATAATAGGTTTATCTGGTGCAGGTAAATCAACTTTACTAAGAACAGTAAACAGAATGCATGATATAACTGATGGTGTGTTAACTGTAAACGGACAAGAAGTTAACAACTTAAAAGGAAAAGAGTTACGTAAATTCAGACGTGGAATAGGTATGGTATTCCAATCTTTCAACTTAGTAACTAGAACTTCAGTTATAAAAAACGTATTAACTTCAAGAGTTCCAGATATGCCATTATGGAAATCTATAATAGGATTATATTCAAAAGAAGATAAAGTTGTAGCATTAGAAGCTTTAGACAAAGTTGGTATATTAGATAAAGCTTATGTAAGAGCTGACCAACTTTCAGGTGGACAACAACAAAGGGTTGCTCTAGCTAGAACATTAGCTCAAAATCCAGAAATAATACTTGCTGATGAGCCTGTTGCAGCATTAGACCCAATAACAGCAGTACAAGTTATGGATGACTTCAAAAAAATAAATCAAGAATTAAACATGTCAGTTCTTATAAACATACATCACGTAGACTTAGCATTAAAATACGCTGATAGAGTTATAGGAATAAAAGCTGGTGAAATAGTATATGACGGACCATCAAGCGAAGTAACAAATGATGTATTAACTCAAATATACGGGCGTGAATTAGCTCAGGATGAAATGATGGGGGCTTAAGATGTTAAAAGCTATAAAAAATATATTTAAACCGGAAAAAATAGTATTAAGTGATGGCCAAGAAATTCAACCACCTAAATCTATCGTTCCTTATGTAATAATAGGTTTAGTTATATCAGTATTACTTGCAAGTAATGTGACTGGTTTCAGTCTTTCAACAATAATGAAAAGAGGAAGCGAATTCTTTATTATATTAAAAGGTATGATACCACCAGATTTTAGTTATGCAAAATCTGTATTACCTCCTTTATTAGACACAATAAAAATGTCGGTACTTGGATCTATGATAGGATGTTTTATAGCTATACCATTTGCTATAATATCATCAGTTAATATAAACAAGTCAAAAATAGTTTTAAATTTAGTTAGATTTCTTTTAAGTATAACTAGAACATTACCAACTTTAATAATAGCATTAGTTGCAACTTATATATTTGGATTAGGAACATTTGCTGGTACAGTAGCAATAACTATATTCTCATTCGGATTAGTTGTAAAAATGTTATACGAAAAAATAGAAACTGTAGATATGGGACCATTTGAAGCTATGGAAGCATTAGGTTCTACAAAACTTAAAGCATTCATAGGAACTATAATGCCTCAAATATTACCATCATATCTTTCAATATGTTTATATACATTCGAAATCAACGTAAGATACGCAGCAATACTTGGATACGTAGGTGCTGGAGGTATCGGTCTTATATTAAATGAGAAAATAGGTTGGAGAGAGTATGACAAGTTAGGTATGATACTTGTTATGCTATTTATAACAGTAGTAATAATAGAAAATGTAAGTAAATATATAAGAGAAAGGTTAGGGTAATATGCAGTTAACAGTTAATAAACAATTAAAACAAGAACCAAATTTATGGATAAATAAAGCCCTAACAGTACTATTTATAATAGGTATAATGGTATGGGCAGGACATTCAATTGAGTTTAATGGTGTAAAAGAAAATGGTGTAGAAATAGCTAAAAATGTAGTTGATGGTATATTCCATCCAAAAACTAGTATGTTATTCACACTAGATAAAGGTGGAGTTCCAGCTTTATTATTAGAAACTATATGTATAGCATTATTAGGTACATTAATAGGTTCAATAATAGCTGTTCCTCTATCATTCTTAGCATCAAGTAACATAGTTCCAAAGTGGGTTAGTGTTATTACATCATTCTTTATAGCAGCTATAAGAACATTCCCAGCTTTCGTTTATGGGTTAATGTTTATAAGAGTTACAGGTCCTGGAGCTTTTGCAGGGGTTTTAACTTTATCAGTAACATCAATAGGTATGGTATCTAAATTATTCATAGAAACTATAGAAGATTTAGATAAAAAAATATTAGAATCTTTAGATGCTGCTGGATGTAATGCATTCCAAAAAATAAGATATGGTATATTACCACAATTATTTACAAACTTTGTATCAACAGTAATATATAGATTTGAAATAAATATAAAGGACGCATCTACTCTAGGATTAGTTGGAGCAGGTGGTATAGGAGCTCCTTTAATATTTGCTATGAACTCATTAAGTTGGGACGAAGTTGGTGCTATACTATGTGGATTAATTGTATTAGTTCTAATAGTAGAGTATATATCAACTAAAGTAAGAAATAAATTAGCAAGAGGCTAAGTTTTAGAATTTAAATGCTGATTCCAAGTGGAATCAGCTTTATTTAATTGCAAGGAAAATATCTATTAAAAAAGCCCCTAGAGAGGAACAATATGCGTTCTCTATAAGGGGCTTTAAAATTATGCTAAAACAGTTAAATATTTTGATTTATCAACAGTTACGTTTGTATTATTTTTAAAGTAATCTATTATTATATCAGGCATTTCCATTAAGATTTCTTTTACAACTTTACATTCTGTGTAGAATTCGTATCCACCAGCACCGCTAGCTCTGTAGTTATTCATAACTAATTTAAGAGTAGTGTCGTGATCTAATTCTTTCCCATTATAAACTATAGAAGTTACTCTGTTTCCTACTTCTTTTGTTATGTCAAATATGTAGTTTAAGTTAGCGAAATAATCGTAGTTATAATGCTCAACTTTAGGTTTTAAGAATCTATCAGATATAGTTACTTCACCGTCTTTGAAGTCGAAGTAGCTAGCACATCTTTCTAAAGCAAGCTCTAAGTATTTTCTGTTAACTTCGTATACTACTAATGTATTTGGGTACGGGTAAGTCGACATTATATCTCTTACAGTTACGTTTTTCTCGAACCCTTTTATAACATTTGCAAAAGAAGTACAAGCAATGTCAGCACCACTTTCACTTAATTGGATTTGGTTTATAAAGTTAGCAAGAGATGAACCGTTTAAAGCCATGTCTAAGTGAGCTGAAGGTTGTAACTCTGTATCTAAGAACCCGACTGGAGTATCAAGCCACTGTTGAACTTTTTCTTCTAGAGGTAAGAATTTATCGTACATTTCCTTGTTAGGGCTAAGCTCAACATCTATTAATTTTGAAGTTACGTTTTGGATTTGATCGTTGTCAAATTCTAAGTTTAACTCTATGAATTTACTTCCGTTGTGTGGAGTTTGAACTATATGAGTACCATGTAAGTCTATATCAGATATCTCCATGTGTTGGTGACCAGTTAATAATAAATCAAACCCAAGTTCATTACATATTTTATATGCTATATTTTCTTTAGTTTCGCTTAGTTTTTTGTGAGATTCTAAGTCGTACTCAAACCCACCATGATAAACACCTATTAAAACATCAACATTTCCTTTTAATTCATCATAATAAGGTTTTATAGATGATATAGTATCGTTTATAGTGAAGTTAGCTAAGTTTTCAGCTCTCTCCCAAATATTTATAAAATCAGTAGTAAATCCTATGATACCAACTTTTAATCCGTTCTCTAAAGTTTTTATATCGTAAGGGAATATACCAAGTTCGTTTGTTTTATCATCTACATTTGCACATAAACACTTAGCGTCTAAGTTGCAAAGGTATTTTTTAAGATAATCAAATCCGTAGTTAAAGTCGTGGTTACCAAGAGTTATATAGTCGTATCCAGCTTTATTGAATATAGTAGCTATTGGATGAACATCAAACTCAGCAGTACTAAGGTAGTTTGTGAAAGGAGAACCTTGGATAGTATCTCCAGCATCTATTATTAATGTATTACCGTCTTTTTCAAATTGATTTATTATGTTTAATAGACCTATGTTTTTTTGAGATCTATCAACATAATCAGTAGGGTATACATAACCATGTAAATCCGATGTAAAATATATTTTTAAATTTTTCATTGTGACACCTCTTTAATTGTTAATCCGTATATTTATATTACCTCAAAATCTTCATTTTATAAAGATAGTTATTTAATTTCATATACGTTACATATTGAAATTTTAATATTAAACCATAGAAAAGCAAAACAAATAATAATTAAAATATTGAAGTATTAGGAGAATGAATATGAACAGAAAAAGAATAACAAAAAAAGCAACATTAGCATTAGTAGCGATGATGACAGTAACATCAGTAGTAGGATGTTCACAGTCAAATAACTCAAACAAAAATCAACAAGGCTCAAATCAAAAGACTGAACAAAAAACAGAACAAAAAACAGATAAAAATACAAACTCAAGTTTATCATCTAGCACAATATTTAAAGATATGAAAACTACAGATATAGATGGAAACAAGGTGGATAAATCTATATTCTCAAAATATAAACTGACTATGGTCAATGTTTGGAACACAGGCTGCAGCCCATGTATATCAGAAATACCAACATTAGATAGATTAAACAAAGAATATAGAGAAAAAGGAGTTTCGATAAAAGGTATGTTGCTAGAATCGGGAATTGGATTAACTGATGAAGAAAAAGCTACAGCAAAAGAAATATTATCAAAAGCAAATGCAACTTATCAACAATTAACAGTTACAAAAGATATGGTAGAAAAAGATGATACATTGCTTTTACAAGCATTCCCAACAACATTCTTTATAGATAAAGATGGAAATATCGTTGATAGTATAGAAGGTTCTAATGATTATGATGGCTGGAAAGCAAAAATAGATGAAGTATTAAAGAAGGTAGAAGCAAATGAATAATATTATTAAAAAAAATAAAGTAGGTTTAGCAATATTTATTGCAGGGATGCTTTTTGTATCTCTTGGAATTCACAGACAAGAACATAAAGTTGTGTCAAAGAAATCAAATATTATATGTCTTGAATGTATAGGAATTGGATAGGTGATAGTATGGATTTAATAAGAAAGATAAAGTCAAACCTGAGGCTAACCGTTCAAATAGTGTTTACTGCATTGACTAATGGATACTTTTTGGGCTTTGCAAAAGGGAAGATATATCAAGGTGATAGTAAACAACTATGTGTACCTGGGCTGAATTGTTATTCATGCCCAGGGGCGATAGGGTCTTGTCCAATAGGTTCTTTACAGGCCGTATTGGGAAGTAGAAATTTTAAATTTTCATTTTATATAATAGGATTTTTAATGATGGTTGGAGCGTTTGTAGGAAGATTTGTGTGTGGATGGCTATGTCCATTTGGATTAGTACAAGACTTGCTTTACAAAATTCCATTTATTAAAAAAATTAAAAAGGTGCCTTTGGATAAGCCATTAAGATATCTTAAATATGTTATATTAGTAGTATTTGTAATTATAATGCCACTTACACTGACAAACTTTGCAGGAGAGGGTAATCCTTGGTTTTGCAAATTAATTTGTCCATCAGGAACATTGCTTGGAGGGGTACCTCTAGTATCAATGAACAGTTCACTTAGAAAAATAATTGGACCATTGTTTACTTGGAAGATGTTTATATTAGTGAGTGTTGTTATATTATCAATAAAAATTTATAGACCGTTTTGTAAATACTTATGTCCATTAGGTGCTATATATGGGCTATTCAACAAATATTCTCTTTATAAATATGAAATTGATGAAGACAAATGTACAAAATGTGGATTATGTGAGCGAAAATGTGACATGAATGTCGCAGTATACAAAACCCCAAACAGTGCGGAATGTATAAGATGTGGAAAATGTATAAAAGTTTGCCCAAGAGGAGCTATAAAAACTACATTTACAAAAACAAAAGAAGCAGCTTGTAATTCAAAATGTTCTGGATGTAAGTCAAATTGTGCAAGCAAAAATTAATAAAAGCCTTTAAGTTTAAATTAAAACATAAAAAAGATATTTAATATAATATTTAAATTATAGTATACTATAAAATATAATTAAAAGATGATGAGGTTGAAAAAAGTGAGCACAAAAATATTAATAGTAGAAGACGAGATAGATATAAGAGAAGGGATAAGTGAATATTTATCCGAAGTTGGATATGATGTTATGGTTGCTGAAGATGGGCAAGAAGGTATCGACTTATTCAAATCAAATGAATTTGATTTAGTTTTATTGGATATAATGCTACCAAAAATAAATGGGTTTGGTGTATTGAGCCAAATAAGAGAAATAAGTGATGTTCCTGTTATGATGCTTACTGCAATGACTGATGATTACAGTCAAATCATGAGTTTTAATGAAAAAGCCGATGATTATATAACAAAACCATTTTCGGTTGTAGTACTTCACAAAAGAATTGAAGCTTTGCAAAGACGTATCCAAGGAAGACAACAAAATAACAAATGGATTTATAAAGATGTTGAGGTGGATTTTTTAGGATTTTGTGCAAAGAAAGATAATAATCCAGTAGATTTAAAACCAAAGGAAATAAAGTTATTGGAATTATTAATTAAGCACAAAAACCAGGTGCTAACAAGAAATCAAATGTTAGATAGTCTTTGGGAAATAGACGAGGCTCCAGCTGATCGTGTTATTGATGTATATATTAAAAATCTTAGAAAAAAACTAGATTTAGATTGTATTACAACTGTAAAAGGTATTGGGTATAAGTTTGAGGATAAGTAATGAAAAAGATGAAACTATTCCAAAAAACATACCTATTTACAGTTGGGCTGATGGCAATTATCATCATAATTTCTCACACTTTATTGTATATGCTTTTGCCGAGTTTTTATACTAATAAAAAGCAGCAAGATTTAGACAACATAAGCTATCAATTAACAGAGCAATTACAAAATAATAATTCAAATAAGAGCGATGAAATAGCTAAGAAATTTGCTGATATGCATAATATAAATATACTGTTGAGTGTAAATGGAAAAAATAAAGTATATGAAGGAATTAAAAGTTGTGATATATATATAAACCCAGATGCTTTAGATGAACAGTCGCTAGTTATCGACAATAAAACGGATTTTATAGAAGATAATAAGAAATCAAATTCAACAGAAGTTAAAAATGATTTTCTAAAAATTAGTGATTCATCATTACTTTACACTAAAAAGTTAAAGACAAAAGATAACGTAGATGCATCAATAAAAGTTGCTATGGATTTACAATATCTCCAAGAAGCGAGAAGTGTAGTATTTATGATATTACCATATTCTATCGGTATAAGTCTTATTATTTCATTATTTGCATCATATATATATACAAAAAAAATAACAAAACCAATAAAACAAATTTGTGACGTTACAAAAGAGATGCAAGTATTAAAAGAAGATGCGTATTGTGATATTAACACTGGAGATGAGATAGAGCTTTTAGCGACAAATATAAATAGTTTATATAAAAATTTATTAGATACGATTGACTCTTTGAAAGAGGAAATTGAAAATGTGAGTAAATCGGAAAAAAGCAAGGTAGACTTCTTAAGAAGTGCCTCTCACGAATTAAAAACACCTCTTATGAGCATACATATAATGCTTGAAAATATGATTTTGAATATCGGGAAGTATAAAAATCATGATGTTTATCTCCCAAAATGTCAAGAAGCTGTTGTTAATTTAAGTAGTATGGTTCAAGAGATACTAGACACATCTAGACTTAACTCTTTGAACGGCGAAAAAGAATTGAAAGAAGTAGATTTAAAAATATTGATAGAAAGTATTATTGAGCCATATAAAATTATCGCAAAATCAAAAAAAATCAATATGAACATAGATTATTCAAACTCATTAAATATAAATACTGATAAATCAATGTTAAAAAAGGCATTATCGAATATTATATCTAATGCAGTGAATTATACCGATAATGGAAAAAATATAAATATATATTTTGAAAAAAATTCATTAATAATAGAAAATGAGTGTAAACCAATAGAACAAAATCATCTAGATCATATATTCGAGGCGTTTTATAGGGCGGAATTTGACAGAAATAAAAACACTGGTGGAAATGGGTTGGGACTTTATATTGTTCAACAAATTCTAAAAACTTTAAATATCTCACACTCATTTGAAAGTGTGCAAAATGGTATGAAATTTACGATTAATTTTGAAGAAAATAACTTAATATGTTAACAAAAAAGTAGGGGCTAAGCTCCTACTTTTTGTGTTTGTATATAGATAAAATATAAAAATATTGATAAAAATAAAAATCTAAAATAGTAAAGGAAATAATGAAAAATGTATTTAAATATATGGAAAAATACGAACTTTTTAATATATATGTTTTAATATATAAGTGGAAGTAGCATATTTTTTTCTTAAAAAATGATTTTTTTATTAATTAAACAACAAATTTTAATTTTTACAATTGTAAATTTAAAAGTTTTATAGTATACTAATTTCATATTAAGTTTACACACATGAAAGGGACACATGATGGAAAAAAGAGAAAAAGTAGTTTCGAGTATTGCAAATATTTATAAATTAGATGGACGAGTGCCATTATCTAAGGCAATTCCTTTTGGATTACAACATATTCTTGCTATGTTCGTAGCCAATTTAACACCAATTATGATGATTGGTAGTGCGTCAGGAGTAGGATCAGAACAAATGACTATATTATTACAAAATGCGATGTTTATGGCGGGTATCGCAACTTTAATTCAGTTATATCCTATTGGAAGAATAGGGTCTAAATTACCAATTGTTATGGGAGTTAGTTTTACATTCGTTACAATCTTATCTTATGTTGGAGCTCAATATGGCTATGGTGCTGTTGTAGGAGCAGTTATCGTAGGTGGTATCTTTGAAGGACTATTAGGATTATTGGCCAAATATTGGAGAAAAATAATAACACCAGTTGTTTCAGGTGTTGTCGTTACAACGATTGGCTATTCATTATTAACTGTAGGTGTGCGCTCATTCGGAGGGGGTTACACTGAACATTTTGGTTCTTCACAAAATATCATGGTAGGAACAATCACATTAGTTGCTTGTCTTTTATTTAATATTTTTGCCAAATCATTTTGGAAGCAATTATCAGTTTTATTCGGATTATTTGTAGGATATGTAGTATCACTTTGTTTAGGAATGGTAGATTTATCAGGAATTTTATCTAATGGAATTATAGCATTCCCTACAATTTTACCAGTTGCACCAGAATTCAATATAAATGCAATTATATCAGTATGTATTATATTTATGGTTTCGGCTGCTGAAACAATCGGAGATACATCAGCAGTAGTTGCAAAAGGTTTAGACAGAGAAATAACAGAAAGAGAAATCTCAGGTTCACTTGCTTGTGATGGTTTTTCAAGTTCTATAACTGGTATATTTGGATGTCCACCAGTAACATCATTCAGCCAAAATGTTGGATTAGTTGCTATGACAAAAGTAGTAAATAGATTTACAATAATGACTGGAGCTATGTTTATGATACTTGCAGGATTTGTTCCACCAATCGGTGCATTTTTCAGCTCCATTCCAGAATCCGTGTTAGGTGGGTGTACACTTATGATGTTCGGGACAATAGTAGTTAGTGGTATAGAGATGCTTGCAAGAGCAGGTTTTACACAAAGAAATATCATAATTATAGCACTATCTTTAGCTATAGGGATAGGATTTACTTCTGTTACAGAAGCAGAAATTTGGGCAATATTCCCTAAAATGATACAAGATATATTCAGCGGAAACTGTGTTGCAGTTGTGTTCGTTGTTTCAATTATTTTAAACTTACTACTTCCTAAAAATATGGAAATTGAGAAGTTGGCTGAAGCAGCTTAGGAAATAATTGAAGTAAAATAATAATAAATTAAAAGCAAAAGTGCTACAAAGTAGGTTATCTATTTTGTAGCATTTTTTTATAATGCATAGGAAATTGATAGCAGCTTTTAATGTTTCGATATCATCAGAAGCTCCCATTTCAGCACAAAGAGTTGCTATTTCATTTTCAAGTTTGGCTCCATTTCAACGTTTCCGTCGAATACGTATTTTTCAGGATCCATTTTTTAGGGCTAATTTTAATTATTTAAAATTGGGATTTTAGATAATTCTTTATGCATAAATAATAAGCGATTTACAAAACATAAATAAGAATATTATTTTACATAAAAAGGAGGATTTTAACATGTGTACAGCTTTGAGTTTATTAACATTTAAAAAAGAACATTTATTTGGAAGAAATATGGATTTGGAATATACATTTGGACAAAGACCAGTAGTAGTTCCTAGAAATTATGAATACGTAGACAAAGTTTCTGGTGAAAATAAAAAGATAAAATATGCGATTACTGGTATGGCATCAGTTATGGACAATCATCCACTATTTGCTGAGGCTATAAACGAAGAGGGGCTAGGTTGTGCTGGGCTTAACTTCCCTGATGCATATTGGGAAGAGGATACTAAAGAAGGTATGGAAAATATGCCACCATATGACTTAATTCTTTGGATTACTGGTAATTTTGCAACTTTAGAAGAATTAAGACCATATTTAGATAAAATCAATTTAGTTGCAAGACCTTTTGCTGAAAATGTTGGACTTCCAACACTTCACTGGATGGTTACTGATAAGACAGGAAAAGCAATCGTAATCGAAAAAACTAAAGAAGGATTTAAAGTATATGAAAATAAAGTTGGTGTAATGACTAATGCACCATCATTTGATTGGCATATAACTAACTTACGTCAATATATGAATGCAACTCCAGTTCAACCGACATCTGCAAATTGGAGTGATTTAGAATTAACTCCGCTGGGATCTGCAACTGGTGGGATAGGACTTCCTGGCGATTTTTCATCACCATCTAGATTTGTAAGAGTAGCATTTTTAAGAGCACAAATTCTTATGGAAGATATAGAAAACGACGGAATAATTGAATTTTTCCATATATTAAATAACGTAGCAATGGTAAAAGGTTCAGTAATAACTAAAGACGGAAAAGATGAAATAACTCAATACAGTTCTTGTATGAACCTTGAAAAAGGACTTTACTACTACAAGAGTTATAACAACAACCAAATAAACATGCTTGATATGCATAAAGAAGACTTAGATGGTAGCGAAATGAAGATATTCCCTTATAACGATATACAAGTTGTAAATACTTTAAACTAATAAAATAAATGTAAGTTTGAGATTAATAAAAAATATAACTTAATGAGATAAAATTTAATCCTAGTAAAAGATATAAACTAGAAAAATAAATTTGCGATTGATAAATTAAAATATAATTGAATAAAATTTAGAATAATAGAAAAAATATATCATATATAGTTGATGTGAATTAGAAGATTATTGACATTTAACGAAAGTAGTGATTGATTTCCTTAAATAGTGATTATTTAAAAGTGGCTGTAGAATATCTACAGCCACTTTTTTTTCATATTAGACCTGTATTGGGACGGGGTACAGTGCATAAACTTCTTAAATGTCTTACCGAAGTAGCTTATCCCATTAAATCCAACATTGATGCAGATATTAGATATTGGTTCATCAGTATTATAAAGGTATTCGGTTGCCTTCAAAACTCTATATTCCATCAAATATTCAAACGGAGTCATTTTTAGGATTCGTCTAAAACTTCTGCAACATTCGCTTTTGCTGATATTGCATGATTTTGCGATATCATCTAGAGATATATCGCGTGCATAGTTTGTTTTTATGTAGTTTATCGCTGTTTTGACCCTTTCATCATCAGCAGAAACTTTTTTGGAAGGACTTTGGTTAAACATAATTGAAATCATCTTGCAGTTTTGATAATATGGTTTAATTTGGTGAAGTACATTGGAATTAAAAAGTATTCCTTCCCCAGGATTCAACACAATAGTCTCACCATTTACTTGAAAGCAAATTTTATCTTCAACTACGTATGAAATTTGAAGGTCTTTGTGCCAATGCCACCTAATGTATCCTTCATCAAAATTACAAAAGTCATCTGTAAATATGAGGAATGGGAAATCACCATTTTCATATTTGATAATTTCTCTTTGTTGTTTATCAACTTCTATTTTTGATAATTGCATATTAAAACTTCCTTTCAATTTCGCTAATATAGTTGCAATGTTAATCAATATATTAATTGTTATACATTGCAAATAGTAATAGAATAAGGATGTAGCCGAATTAATAAGTCAATATATTTAAAATCATATTAATAATATTATTATATATGAAAAACAAAATTTTATGAAAGGAAAGGAAAAAAAGATGAATAAATCACGTTTTAAAGGAATCGCTTTAGTTATTTTTGGAGCTACTTTATGGGGTATTTCTGGAACAGTTGCAGAATTTTTGTTCCAAAAAAACAGCTTTACTACGGAGTGGCTAGTAGTCGTTAGGTTATTATTATCAGGTATTTTACTTTTAAGCTATGGTTCAATTAAGAAAGATCCAGGAATTAAAGAAATTTGGAAAAATAAAAAAGATGCGATAACACTTGTATCTTTTAGTGTTTTGGGAATGTTGGGTTCTCAATATACTTACTTCGCTGCGATTAAATATGGAAATGCAGCAACAGCAACAATCTTACAATATTTATCACCAGTGATTATAACTTGTTATGTTGCTATTGTAAGCAAAAAGTTGCCAAACAAAAACCAAATAGTTGCAATTTTATTAGCTATAGTAGGTACTTTCTTTATAATTACAAAGGGAGATATACACAGCTTATCTATATCTAAACAGGCACTATTTTGGGGACTATGTTCAGCATTTGCCGCTGCAATTTATACATTACAACCAGTTAAATTGCTGACAAAATATTCTTCAATCACAGTTGTTGGGTGGGGGATGTTACTTGGTGGTATAGCGTTTAGTTTTATAAATCCACCTTGGAAATTTAGTGGAACTTGGTCAGTAGCGACTGTTTCTGCTGTGGCATTCGTAGTGATATTTGGAACATTGTTTGCTTATTATTGCTATTTAGAAAGTTTAAATTATATTCAACCAACTGAAACAAGTATATTAGGTTCTTTTGAACCATTATCAGCAGCATTCCTATCAGTTATATGGCTGAAAAATCCTTTTGGAATGGGCGATATTGTTGGAACAGTTTGTATTATTCTTACAACTATAATTTTAGCTTATGCTAAAAAAGATGAGCCTAAGGAAGAGACTTGTGAAAGTATAGATAAAAATAAATTTGAAGAGTACATCTAAGAAAATTTGGGACTTTGGAAGGAATTATCCAGAGTTCCAAATTTTTTTTTGAAAAAAGTTTAGTTGTAACTCTTTACATTACAACCAAAAAGAAATACAATGATGTTGTAATTAATAAGGTTACAACAAAGGAAGTAAAAAATTATTATACTATCTAAAAATATAAGATATATAAAATAATTAAAACTTATATCAAAACTTAAAATAATATGGAGGTATCGAATTATGAAAAAAGTAGTAGAATTTTTACACGAAAATCCAGTTCAATATTTAGCGACTGTTGGTCGTGATGGAAAGGCAAAATGCCGTCCATTTATGTTTATCGGTGAACAAGAGGGGAAATTATGGTTCTGCACAAATAACCAAAAAGATGTTTATAAAGATATGATGGGAAACCCTGAAATAGAAATTTCTGTTTCTTCACCAGAATATGCTTGGATTCGTTTAGCAGGGAAAGCAGTATTTGAAAACAATATGGCAGCAAAAGAATTATGCATGCAAAATCCTATAGTAAAAGGTCAATATCAAACTGCTGACAACCCAATATTTGAAGTATTTTATTTAGAAAATCCACATGGTGCAATAGCTGATTTTTCTGGTAATCCACCTTACCAATTTTAATTAAATCAGCAAAACAAAGTAAATTTAGATAACAATGACAAAATCTTGCCCAGCATAAAATCTATGTTGGGCATTATAAAATTATAAAGAGAGGTGAGCTAATATGATGAAATATTTAAAAATGCTTGTTGAAGATATTCACTCAACTACAGTTGCGACAATAGGAGCAGATGGACATCCACAGACTAGAGTGATAGACATGATGTTGTATGATGAAAAAGAAGTATATTTTCTGACTGCTAGGGGGAAAGTTTTTTATGAGCAATTGATGGAGCAAAAATATGTGGCGATTTCTGCGACAAAAGATAAAATGGCTATTTCACTTAGGGGTAAGATAAAAAATATTGGTTATGAAAACTACACTGCGGGAATTATGCAGAAATATGTCCAAAGCAGTGTATTGAAAAAAGAAACTAAGATTTATCAGCAATGTGTACTCGTTGACAGTGCAATAGCTATTTTATATAATAAAAGGCGAAAGAGAGGTGTTTTGTATGCAAATTTCTAGCAGATTTACACTTGCGGTTCATATATTTACCTGCATCGATACATTTAAAGATGAATATAAGATAACGAGTGATTTTTTGGCGGGAAGTACAAATGTAAACCCTGTTATAGTTCGTAAAATATTAGGACAATTAAAAGCTGCAGGTCTTGTTGGAGTTGTGAGAGGGAGTGGTGGTGCATATATTACAAAACCACTAAGCGAAATCACATTTTTAGACATATATAGAGCTGTGGAATGTGTTGATAACGGGGAATTGTTCCATTTTCACGAAAATCCAAATACAAAATGTCCAGTAGGTCGAAATATTCATTTTATATTGGATGATAAACTTAAACAAGTACAAGATGCTATGGAAAGAGAATTGGCATCGATAACTTTAGAAGATGTGAAAAAAGATACAGAGAAATATATTGAAAAATAGCAGTTTGAGACTTGAGGAGATAAACTTGGGTCTCAAATTTTTTAATAAATTTCGTTGTAATGATTGTTATTACAATAAGAATGTATAGTACTATAATAAATAAGAAAGATAATATTTTAATAATAACTGTTATAACGATAATATAACAAATGATATAACTACAGTTGGATGTAATAGATTCAAAAAGGGGTTGATTATTATGAATCAAGACGAAAGAAGAATATTTTTAATAAAAGAATTATTAAAAGAAGACAAAAGATATAAAAATATCGAAATACCTAAAAATCCTACAGAGCAGGGTGATTTGCTTAGAGCACTTATGAATGTGCGTATGCCGAAAGAAATAAGCGAGGAATTTTTAAAGGTGCAAGATGAATATTTAAAAGAAGAAATAAACAAAAAAGGAATTGTAGATATAAATAATTTAAATCCTATACAAAAGGGGATTTATCTTTGGCAGGGTGACATAACAACTCTTCATTGTGATGCTATTGTAAATGCGGCAAACAGTGCAATGACTGGGTGTTATGTTCCAAACCACAGATGTATCGACAATGCTATTCACTCATTTGCAGGGGTAGAGCTTAGACTTGAGTGTGATGAAATTATGAATAGACAAGGGCATGGCGAGCCGACGGGACAGGCAAAAATCACAAATGCATACAACTTGCCTTGCAAATATATAATCCACACAGTCGGCCCGATAATAAGTTATAAATTGACAAGTGAGGATTGTGAATTGCTTGCAAATTGTTATAGATCTTGTTTAAACTTAGCAGCCAAAAACAACTTGGAGAGTATTGCGTTTTGTTGTATTTCGACAGGCGAGTTTCACTTCCCAAATGATAAAGCAGCCCAAATAGCTATAAAAACTGTTGAGGAATTTATGAAAAAAGATACTAGTGTAAAGAAGGTGATTTTCAATGTTTTCAAAGATATGGACAAAGAAATATACAGAGAATTACTCAAATAATATAGAAAAATTGAAAGAAGTATTAGCAGATGCCGACGCTATTGTGATTGGGGCAGGTTCTGGTCTATCAACATCAGCAGGACTGACTTATAGTGGTGAGAGATTTGAAAAATATTTCTCTGATTTTATCGAAAAATACAATATCCCAGATATGTATAGTGGGGGATTTTATCCATATGAAACACTTGAGGAATATTGGGCGTGGTGGAGCAGACACATCTACTACAACCGTTATGTCGACATACCAAAACCTGTTTATAAAAATTTGTTGGATTTAGTAAAAGACAAGGACTACTTTGTGATTACGACTAATGTGGATCATTGTTTCCAAAGAAGTGGGTTTGATAAAAATAGATTGTTTTATATGCAGGGGGATTATGGCTTATGGCAATGTAGCGAGCCATGTCATCAAAAGACTTATGACAACGAAATACAAGTAAAAGAGATGGTAAAAAGACAAAAAGACTTAAAAATCCCAAGTGATTTAATCCCTTATTGTCCAGTTTGTAAAAAGCCAATGACTATGAATTTAAGATGTGACAATACATTTGTCCAAGATGAGGGATGGTACGAGGCGAAAAATAGATACGACGATTTTATAAACAAACATAAATATTCAAAAGTTGTGTATTTGGAGCTTGGGGTAGGAGCAAACACTCCAGTTTGGATTAAGTATCCGTTTTGGAAGATGACAATGATTAATAAAGACGCTACTTATGTTTGTATTAATTATGGCGAGGCGATGGCACCGGACGAGATAAAAAGCCAGTCAATCTGTATTGATGGTGATATAGGGGATGTTATATTATCGATAATATAATATTAAAAATGAAAGTTGTTTATAATAAAATATTATAATAAAAGCCATTGATAAAGTAGAATTTGTCAGTGGTTTTTATTTTGAAAAATCACCCGGGTGAAAACCTCCAAACATCAAGTTATAACCCATAATTTAAACTATACTATAATTAAATAGGAAGTTTATATCTAGTAAAAATATTTTATTTAGGCTAATCAAGAAGGATACTTTATTTAGACTAAATAAAAAAGATATCTTATTTAGACCTATCAAACAGGGGGGATTTTAGGTGAAGAGATTAACTGTTATTATATTATCATTAGTATTATCATTTGGTGTGGTTGGGTGTTCATCAAGTAGCAATGATGATAGTACTCAAAACCAAAAAGACGAGCAAACTCAACAAAAAGATACATCTACAACTTCGGAAATATCGACATTATTAAAAGATATGTATATAGTACTTAAGGATTCAGACGGGGGAACGAAAGATTGTAAAGATAAGCTAGTTAATTACGGAAAAGATATAAATAATGATATGTTGGCGAATAAGGACTATGGTCAAGATATGCAAAAATTAAAAGATGCTACAGAAAATTATGATTTAGAAAAAATAGCTAAGTATGTGTGTGACATTTTAAATAATATAGAAGGGAGTGACAAGTACAGCATAGAGATAAAATCAACAGATAATACAGATAAATCGAATAGCAATCAAAATACAAGCAACAAGTCAAATAACACAGATAAATCAAATAGTGATAAAAACACAAGTAATAAGTCAAGTAATACAAATCAAAATACAAGCAATAATACAAATAAAAATACTACAAATAAAAATAATAACACTAATAAAAATAACGACGACGAATATCAAAGTGGGGACTACGGTGATTATACAAAATGTCCACAATGCAAGAAAATGACATTCCATCCTGATGGATATTGCGAAAACTGTGGTTATAGAAAAGCAGGTAATGAAGATGGAGCTAACCATAGTTCTAAATGTGCAAACTGCGGAAGTGCAACTATAAATGCAGATGGAACTTGTCCATATTGCGGATATAAAAATTAGAGGGTATTTGATGAAGATGTACTACATTAAATAGTGTGAAAAGCAAGCAGGGTATATAAATAAGGAGCATATATGCTCCTATTTTTTGTGGAAAATTTTAATAAAGAAGGCTAATACAAAGAGTGAATAATATATAATTAAAATATAAGACTTAAAATAAACAAAACTGAGATTATATATTTTTTAGAAAGGGGTTTCAAAAAGGGGATATGGAATATATAAAGCAATATAATACGAATGAAGTCTATGTGAATGAGAAACTTACAGAAAAAATAGGGAAAATAAATTCATATCCGCTTACTGTGGTCGAGGCACCGATGGGATATGGAAAGACAACGGCGATAAAAATATATCTAAACAAATTTCACACGAATTACTATTGGCAAAATATCTACACAAATTCGGATATAGCGTTTTGGCAAGGTTTTTGCAGGATAATAAGCAAGATAGATTCAAATGCTGGTAGCCGCCTAAAAAACATAGGTTTACCAAAGAATAGCATAAAGCTGGAGGAGTGTATTGAGCTTATAAATTCTATTTATATAAAAGATGAAATAGCGATAATTTTAGATGATTATCATTTAATAAATAATAAGAATTTAGATGAGCTGATATACAATTTGGTGAAAAGTATGGACAACAAAATTCATCTCATAATAATTACGAGAAATAAGCCAAATATTGAGATTGAAGAACTCCAACTAAAAAAATTAGTCAATTATATTACGAAAAACTGCTTGGAATTTGAAAAGGATGATATAAAAAAATATTATAAACTTTGTGGTATAAATTTAAATACTTTAAATATAGATGATGTTTATAAAAAGAGTGAGGGTTGGATAAGTGCGATATATTTGCTTATGCTAAATTATATCGAATACAATACGATTGAGATAAGTGAAGATATATATGAACTTGTTGAAAAATTGGTATATGAACCGTTTGAAGATAAGTTTAAGGACTTTTTGCTTAGATTATGCATATTTGATCAGTTTACATTGGAGCAAGTCAAATTTATAACTGGGGACGAAAATGTCGATTTATTGATAAAGGAATTGACTCAGGTTAATGCATTTGTGAAGTACGACAAGAAAAACAAAGTATACTTATTCCATGCGATTTTTAGAACTTGTTTGTTGGAAAAATTAAAAGAAAAAGACGATAATTATAAAAAAGAAGTATATAAACAGGGTGGATTTTGGTTTTATAAAAACAAAAAATACGTTGTCAGTATGGGTTATTTTTATAAAGCTGGAGATTATGAAAACTTTTTAGATGCATTGGTAGAGGACAAGGGAAACAGCATCACAGGAGAAATCAAGGACAAATTTATAAGATGTATGGAAAATTGTCCAAATGAATTTAAACAGAAAAATCATTTGGCGTTATTGGTATACGCAAGAAGATTGTTTACTTACAATGAGATGGACTTGTTTGGGAGAGTTTGTGGGCAATTTTATGAAAATATAGCAAGAGATAAAAATATAGATGTTAAAGAGAAAAATCAACTGCTTGGGGAGATGAAACTTATATTTAGTTTCACAAAATACAACAATATAGAAGAGATGTCAAATCTTCATAAACAATCGTATGAGTTGATGTATAAGCCTTCCACAATTATGACAAATAAATCTACATGGACTTTCGGTTCGCCGTCGATTTTATACATGTATTATAGAGAGAAGGGCAAGCTACAGGAACAGCTTAGCATTATGAAAAATGCCATGCTTTATTATTATAAAATCACCCAAAATCATGGGATAGGTGCTGAGTATATTATGGAGGCCGAGGTCTGTTTTAATCAAGGAGATATATTAAATGCAGAAATAGCACTAGATAAGGCTATGCTTTTGTGTGATAAGTATTCGGGGGTTCTTTGCTGTGCTTTATTTTTAAAGTTGAGGATACTTATACATAGGGGTAGGTACGAAGAGTTTAGAACTTTGATGGATGAGATTGAAGAGAGGATTTATATAAATGATCTTCATATGTTTTCTGATACATTGGACATTATAAGGGCATATATATATTCTAATTTAAAAGAAGAAAGCAAGATTCCTAAGTGGATTGTAAATGGTAATTTTGAAAATACTAGATTATTATTTCCGACGATTCCTCTTGTGAATTTTATTTATTCAAAAGTGCTTATAACGAAAAAGGAATATGTTAAGGTCGTTGTACTTTATGAAAAATCTATAGCTATGGCAAAAATATTTCCAAATTTAATTTGTGAAGTTTTTGAAAATATACATATAGCAATAGCATACGATAATTTGTCTAAAAGAAAAGATGCAGTTGAAAAACTTGAAAAAGCTTTGGAAATAGCTCTAAGCGACAGACTATATATGATTTTTGCGGAAAATTATACTGATATAGAAGATTTATTAGATGAAATATATGAAAAAGGGAATTTTAAAGCAGAGATAGACGAGATTAGAAGATTGCAAAAGCCTTATGATAAATTTTTAAAATTTGTTAAAAAAGAAAAATCGAGATTGGCTGAATTGTCGGAAAGAGAGCTAGAAGTTGCTAATTTAGCGGCACAAGGATTTACAAATAATGAAATAGCAAAAATATTATTTGTATCAGTAAACACAGTCAAAACGATATTAAAAGCCGTCTTTAAAAAATTATGTATAAAATCAAGACAAGAAATAAAAGATATTATAAAAAGCCAAAATAACAACGAAATCTAAGTTATAGCTACATTTTAAAAAACTTTTTTTGACAAAAAATACATCAAATTTAGATTATATCAAACTGCGATTTGGGATAATCTATTACTAAGTATTTTTTTATAGAGAGGAGAAGTAAAATGACTATTAGAGATAAATTTGAAGAAATGAAAGAACATCACGAAGGTAGAAAAGAATATAGACATGAACTTAGAGAAGAAAGAAAACTAGAACATGAATTAAAACACGACGTTAAAAAAGAAATAAAAGACATAACAAAACAAGATAAAGAATTAGGCCACGAAATAAAAAGAGAGGCAAAAGCCGATTATAAAGAATTTAAGAAAGACGAAAAAGAAGCTGAAAAATACGCAAAAGCAATAAATAAAGGGATGAAAGAATTACAAGAAGAAGAGAGAAAACAACAACATGAATTCGCTGAGATGTTGAAAAAACAAATGGAGAATGAATAAGATTATAATCAGTAGGATTTAATCCTGTTAAAACTTGGAGAATAAGTTAAACATGGATTGAAATTAAATTATGATTTTTCAAGCCCATATTTTGAGGTTAAGTGCAGAATAAAAAATACAAACGAGTGAGAAAATAAATAGGAATAGGAATTGTATAATTTAGTATAATTCCTATTTTTATGTATTTATTGATATAAATATAACAAACAATCCTTGCATAACGAGTATTTATGATATACAATACTTGTAATACGAGGTTTTGTTTTAAATTAAAACCTCGCATTACGATGATTAGATTTTGGAGGTGAATTTGTGGAATTAAATAAGGAAATTTTAAAGGGGCATATAGATACTTTGATATTGGCGATACTTG
>NZ_JADPET010000001.1:43075-73961 GCF_015667935.1 Clostridium sp. 1001270J_160509_D11
ATTTTGGAGGTGAATTTGTGGAATTAAATAAGGAAATTTTAAAGGGGCATATAGATACTTTGATATTGGCGATACTTGAGAAAAAAGATTCTTATGGATTTGAAATAGCAAAAAATGTGCTTGATGAAACAACTTTTGAATTGAAAGATGGTACGTTATATATATCCTTGAAAAGGTTGGAATCTAAAGGATTGATAGAATCATACTGGCAAAGTAGCCAAGGTCCAGGCAATAGACGTAAATATTACAAAATAACAGAAGAGGGAATTCGTAATTTGGACTTAAAAGTTCAGGAATGGATTTTTGTAAAAAAAATAATGGACAAATATTTAGACGGGAGAAATTATAATGGAGAAAATAGATAAATATTTATACTTATTATATAAAGGGGACAATAGCTCGGAGGTCTTGGAGTTAAAGGAAGAACTGCGAGAACATTTAATATTATCTGCAAATGAATTTATAGAACAAGGATATACAGAAGAAGAGGCATATGATAAAGCTATCGAAAAATTTGATGGCGGTAAAGATATGTTAAATGAGTTACATAAAACGCTTAAGACAACTAAGCATAAAAATATAAAAAAACATGAAAATATAAAATTGAAGAAGTTTGGTAGAAAGATATTGAGAAGTATATCGGCAATATGTTTAGTAATTGTTGCATTGATTATATTTCAAAGACATAAGTTAGACAGTACTGTTTTTTATGTCGAATCAAGATTAAATTCAAAATTAAACTATATAGTATCTTCAAATGAAATATATGATGTTTCAAAATATGAAGGTGAAATAAATAAGCTATTAAAAAACAAGCAATTTAAAAATGTAGTAAACCTTAGAATTTTTATGAATCCTGCAAAAGACTACAGTGGAGAAACTTTATATGAATATTCTACAGAATATAACAAAAATAATTGGCTTTTTAGTGTAGGCGGGACTGCTAATGAACTGACATCAAAAGGGGACAAAGCTTATTTTAGCGTTGAAATAAAGCATAATCCTTTAGTTAGAGATAACGACTTTTTTAGAAATGTTTTAGTCATAGGTATGATTAGTTTTTGTATAGAAATTATTTTATTGTTGAGATCTGTAATATTAAAATACAAGGGTAGAGTTAGGGTAAATATGGTTTAGTTTTTGATTTTTGGCAAGGGGAATGATGATTTAAAACTAGAGTGATGAATAAGGTAAAAGTTTAAATAAATATAGATAAAAATCTTCTTAATGTGTAAAATTATTATAGTAATAAAATATTAAGATAGGCTAATATTGTGTCTATCTTAATAAAAAGATTAGGAGATATAAAATGAACAAAGATAATAATTTCAACCATGTTGCATTTTTGTGGAACATAGCAGAAAGTTTAAGAGGAACATATAAAGAAGAAGACTACAGAAAAGTAATGCTACCAATGATAGTAGTAAGAAGGTTTGACTGCTTACTAGATGATTATGATAGAGAAATAATAAAATCCGTATATAAAGAATACGACTTCTTACCAGAAGAAGAAAAAGACGAGATAGTAATAGCTGATTTAAAAGAAAACCATAACATGAATTTACAATTTTATAATGTAAGTGATTTCACATGGAAAAAACTGTTAGATGATAGTGAAAATATAAAATCAAACTTTGAAGAATACTTAAATGGATTCTCTAACAATGTAAAAGAAATAATAGGTAAATTCAAATTTAAAGATGAAATAAACCAATTAGATAAAAAAGACAAACTATTTGCAGTACTTAGCAAAATGTATGAAGTAGATCTTCACATAAATGCAGTTTCAAATAACAAAATGGGTTACATATATGAAGAAATGCTAAGAAGATTTACAGAAAACTCAGCAGCAGGAGAGCAATACACTCCAAGAGAAGTTATCAGACTTTGTATGGAAATGTTATTTATGGGAAAAGAACATTTCTTAACAGAAGAAGGAAAAGTAATATCAATAGGAGATTTCTGCTGTGGTACAGGAGGAATGTTATCAATAGGTGAAGATTATGTGGAAAAAATAAACCCTTCTGCCATAGTAAACGTATATGGACAAGAGTTACTAGATGAATCATTTGCCATATGTCAGGCAGATATGCTGATGAAGGGACAAAATCCTGACAACATAAGATTAGGTAACACTCTTACACAAGATAGATTTAAAAATGAACATATGAGATTCCTTATCTCAAATCCACCCTTTGGTGTAACTTGGAAAGATGAAGAAAAAATAGTAAAAGAAGAATCAGACTTAGGATTTGATGGAAGATTTGGTGCAGGAACACCTAGAGTAAGTGACGGTTCACTACTTTTCCTACAAAACATGATAAGCAAAATGTATGATGATGAAGAAGGAAGTAGAATAGCAATCATATTCAATGGTTCACCACTATTTACAGGAGATGCAGGAAGTGGAGAATCTAACATCAGAAAATGGATAATAGAAAATGATTTATTAGAAGGAATAATAGGACTACCTACTGATATGTTCTACAATACAGGAATAGCAACATATATATGGGTACTTACTAATAGAAAAGAAGAAAAAAGAAAAGGCAAAATACAACTTGTAAATGCTACTAACTACTATCAAAATATGAGAAAAAGTTTAGGTAATAAGAGAAAAGAAATAACTGAAGAGCAAATACAAGAAATAAAAGAACTGTATGTAAACTTTGAAGAAAATGAAAATAGTAAAATATTTGATAATGAAGATTTTGGATACAGAAAAATAACAATAGATAGACCTTTAAAACTAAGCTTTGTGGTAAATAATGAAGCGATAGAAAATGTAAAAAATACTACTCAGTTTATAAATCTTGCAGTATCTAAGAAAAAAGACGAGCAAGTTAAAGCAGAGGAAGAAAGATTAGGAAGAGAAAAACAAGAAAAATTAGTTAAACTTCTAGAAAGCTTTGACAGTGAAAAACAATACTTAAGCAGAGATGAGTTTGTAAAAGAGTTAAAAGCTAAATCTAAAGAGTTTGGCATAACACTAGCTGCTGGACTTATAAAAGCAATAGTAGGAGCTATTGGAGAAAGAAATGAAAATGCAGAAGTTTGCAGAGATTCTAAAGGAAATGTAGAAAGTGATTCAACTCTTAGAGATACAGAAAGTATTGTGTTAAAAGATGATGTGTATGAGTATTTTGAAAAAGAGGTAAAACCTCATGTGAGTGATGCATATATGGATGAGAGTACTTTTGGTAATGTGGGTTATGAGATACCTTTTACTAGACATTTCTATAAATATGAAGAGTTAAGAACTTTTGCTGATATCATGAAAGAAGTTGAAGAGTTAGAAAGTGAGATTGCACTAGAGATAAGGAAGGTGCTTGGATAATGGAGTATAGATATAGAGAGCAAAAGGAATTAATAAAGGGGGAGTTAGGTAATATACCTAAATCTTGGAATCAAGCAAAAGCACAGTATTATTTTGATGTATTTGCAGGAGGAACACCTAGTACTAATGAACCTAAATATTGGGATGGAGATATTCCTTGGATAAACTCTGGAGAAGTACAAAATTGCTATATTACAAATGTTAGTAGATACATTACAAATCAAGGTTTAAAAGAGAGTTCTACAAAACTAATTCCTAAAAATACAACAGTATTAGCTATGACTGGAGCAACATGTGGAAATGTAGGTTATTTGCAATTTGATTCAACTGCAAACCAGTCTGTAATGGCATTTGTGCCTAAGTATAGCTATAATTCTAAGTTTTTATATTACTATTTAATGTGTCAGAGTCAGCAAATTGAGTATTATAAAACTGGAGGAGCTCAAGGTGGTATAAATGTTGATAATGGGAAAAAGTTATATATAAATATACCATTAGATGAAGAACAAGAGAAAATAGCTAACTTTCTTGATAAAAAGACTTCGAAATTTAACTCAATAATATCTAAAAAAGAAGCATTAATAGAAAAATTAGAAGAAGCTAAGAAAAGTCTTATAAGTGAAGTTGTTACTGGTAAGATGAAGGTTATTAAGAATGATGATGGATATGATTTAGTTAAGAGAAGTAATGATGAGATGAAAGATAGTGGAGTTGAGTGGTTAGGTGAGATACCTAAGGATTGGGAAGTGAACAAACTAAGTAATATAGCTGAGTTAACTAGATTAGCAGGAGCAGAGTATACATCATATTGGGAAACTGATGATGATGGAGAAATAATTGCGTTAAGAGGTCAAAATATTGGTATAAATGAATTAAATTTAAATAATATAGAAAGAATATCATCTAAACTATCAAATAGATTAAATAGGTCTAAATTGTATAAAGGAGATATAGTATTTCCTTGTGTAGGAAGTATAGGTAAAGCAACATTAATAAAAGAAGATAATAAATATCATATTAATCAAAATATAGCTAAAATAACTCATAATGATAAAATAGTTCCAGAGTTATTGTCCTATCTATTGAATAGCAATGAATGTCATAAGCAGATAACTTGGTTTAACTCATCTCAAATGCAACCAAGTGTGCTTATAAGAGATTTAAGACAATTTAAATTTGCTTTGAGTTATGATAAATTAGAACAGGTAGAAATTTGTGAGTTTCTGGAGTTAAAATTACATTATATGAATAAAATACTAAATAACACTAAAAATCAAATACAAAAACTAAAAGAAGCTAAACAAAGTTTAATAAGTGAAGCAGTAACAGGAAAAATAGAGATACTAGATTAACTTCTAGTATCTAGTTAATATAAATAGGATAATATAAATGCTATAAGTAGATTTGAAAATTATATACAGAAGAGTAAGTTTTTTATAGTTGACTTTCTATACTATAATAAATAATCAATATGTTATAATTAAATAAATAATAAAAGGTGGTGATATTATGATGAATATAAGTCATGAAAGAAATGAAATTAGTATAGATGAAAAAATAACAGAAGAAAATGATTGTAGTATAAATACTAATATGAATATCAGCCAAGTAAAAACAGAAATAGGATTTAAAACATTGGTAGAAGGATTTGATTCAATGAATTTTGTGATACCTAAGTATCAAAGAAAATTTATATGGACAAAAGAACAAGTACAGGAATTGGCGATATCTCTGCTTAGAGGCTTACCTATACCACCTATTTATGCATATAGAAATAATTTGAATCAATTGGAAATACTAGATGGTCAACAAAGAATACTTAGTTTATTCTTATATTATAAAGGAAAATATTTTAAAAATTTAGAAAAGAATAGCGCAGAATTATCTAAAATTATGATAGATCCTATTTTAATGAATGATAATATGAGTTTTGAACAATTATTAGAAGACAAGAAATTATTAAGAAATTATAAATATAAATTTGAATACATAAATGATGGAATACATGAAGAAGATATAAGTTATGACAATTTAGATCATATTGTTAAAAGGAAATTAGATTTTACACCAATAACAATAATAGAAATTAATATTGGAAATACAAAATATAAAAATAGAATACTTTATACAGTTTTTAAAAATTTGAATAGTGGTGGAACAAAACTTAAAAATCAGGAAATTAGAAATGGTGCATATCAATCTAAATTTTATGACATGCTTCATGAAATAAATGATGTTAATACTAAGTGGAGAACTATATTTGGAGATAAGCATAAGCACAGTAAAGATGTAGAATTGCTTTTAAGATTTTCAGCTATTCAAAAATATTTTAAGTTAAAAGATGATGGAGAAGTTATTATAAATAAATATAATGGCTCTTATACTAAAATGCTAAATGATTTTTCAGATGAAGCTGTGAATTTTGATGACTATGAAGTCAACAGATATAAAATTGATTTAACATCATTTATAGATAGATTTGAAGTAAATACGAAAGTACCTCATTTATTGTTAGAAAGTTTGTACTTTGCAAGTTTGTATACAGATAATAATAAATATAAAATTACTGAAGAACTTTGTGAGAATATTATAGATGATCCTAAATATCAAAGTTATGTTAAATCTCCTAACTCAGCAAAAACAAAAGTTAAAGAAAGGTTAGAATATGTCTATAGAAAAGTACAAGAATACATTAACAGCAGTTACGAATAAAATACATGAATCTAATTTTAGTCATGAAGATAATATTATAATAGGGGATAATTCAAGTGGAAAATCAGAAATATTACGAAATTTAGTAAATTTATCTTTTGATAAATACTATTTTATAGATGCTATAAACAGGACCTTTGATTCATCAAAAATAATAAATAGAGAAATAAGCATAAATACAAAATTCCAAAATATAAGTAAATATAGATTAAATGACAATATATTTAACTTGCAAGATTCATTTGATATTTATGGAGATGGAACAGGACGTATAGAAGCAATATTTAAAGAATATATGGAAGAAATAAAAATGTTATTAAAAAAATTTATAGATATTGATATTACGATGAAAGAAGTGAATTATGGTATATTTTCTAGCGAGGAAAAACTTTTTGTAGATAATAAAATAGAGAGTTTATCTAATGGATATCAAGCTATAATTAGGCTATTTTTAGAAATTATTTATATACATAAAAATAAAGGTAATAACAAAATAACTGTGGTTATAGATGAGATAGACGAATATTTATCATCAAGAAATAAATCAAATATAGTAGAGTTTTTGAAAAATGAATTTAATGAGTTTAATTGGGTTATAACAACTCATTCAGCAGATGTTATGGCATCTGCAAAAAACTTTAATCTAATAATATTGAAAAATGAAAATTATCAATGTTTAGATAGTAATGACTTTAATACAATTACTGATGTACAAGAAATATTTAGAGATTTATATGATAAAACAATAGATGATAATAAAGATGATATTAATATAACTTTAAGAAGGTTATTAAGTTTAAAAATAACTGGATGTTGGGGTGAAATTGAAGAACAGGATCTTAAAAAGGTTGAAAGTAATTACTTAACTACTTCACAGTTATTTTTAATAAATCAAATTAAAAATTGGTAAAAATGAGTAAAGATTTATTTTTATTAGATATACCTATTTTTGAACCAGAGTATGATATAAATAAAGATTATACTTACTCAAAGGAAAAAGGGAAACAAAATCTTAAAGAATTATTATTAAAAACATCAGATAATTATTGTATGTATTGTTATAGTAAAGTGTATATAGATAACAAATTATCGGGACACTTGGAGCATTCTATAGAAAAGAAAAATTCTTATAAACTTAAGGATTGTAATATAAATATATCAATAGCTTGTATTAAGTGTAATCTATCATTTAAAAAAACTGGAGAATATAAAAGAGCACTTGAGAAAAAAGAAATAGAATTATTTGAAAGTCAGTGTACATGTAGTGAACAAACGTGTTTATCACCATGTGAGCAATATGAAGATTTAAAAGAAATATATTTAAAAAAAGATACAGCAGAAATAATATTACAACCATTTGGAGTTGTAAATAAGGTTACAAATAATAAGTATGTAATACAATATAATTTGTTAGAACAAGAATTTATAGCAAGTGAACAATTTCAATATTCAGATAAAGAGATAGAATTTATAAATAAACATATAGAAAGATTTAACTTAAATGATTCACAGTATAGAACAAGAGAAATAATAAAAGTATGTGAAGATGTAACTTATTTTAAGCAAATACCTAGAAAGAAAAGGTATGATAATCTAGTAGCTGATTTGTTTATAGATAAGTTAAATAGTATAAGTCTGAATGATGCGATAAAGCTATGTGAACGAATTATAGTGTATTCAGAACTAAAATGTAAAACTTAGTATATAAAAACCCTCAATATAAACTTTATAGAGGGTTTTTATAAATTTTATATAAATTAGGTAATAGTATAGGAGGGGGCATCAGTGTTACCAAAAGAGAAAAATTTAGAGGAATCAATTGAAAATTACTTAGTATCGATTGGTTATGAGCAAGGACACTCACAAGAGTTTGATTTATCAAACTGCTTGTTTACAGAAGATTTATTTAGATTTTTAGAAAATACTCAAAAAGAACTACTTGATGAGTTTAAATATAACAGAGGAAGCAATTATAAAAAAGCCTTTGTGGATTTAGTTAATTCAAACATAAGATCAAGAGGTCTTATAAGTGTGCTTAGAAATGGTGTGGAAGATATGATGATGAATGGAAAATTCCAGCTATTCTACAACAAGCCAAATCTAACTACAAACAAAACTGATTATGAAAATTATAAGAAAAATATATTCAAAGTAACAAGACAGTTAAAATACAGTGATAAGCACAACAATACTTTAGATATGGTTTTATCATTAAATGGTTTCCCACTTATAGTTATGGAGTTAAAAAATCAATTCACTAATCAAAATGTTTACAATGCTATCAAACAATTCAAAGAAGACAGAAACCCAAAAGAAAGTATGTTTGAATTTAATAGAAGAGTATTAGTATATTTTGCTGTTGATACAGATGAAGTATACATGACTACTGAATTGAAAGGTAAAAACACTTACTTCTTACCATTTAACAAAGGAAATAACAGAGGTAAGGGAAATCCTCCAGTAGAAGGTAAAGAAAAGACATCTTATTTATGGGAAGAGATTTTGACAAAGGATAGCTTACTTGATATTGTTAAAAGATTTTACTTTATAGAAAAAGGCGGCACAAAGGATAGAAGAGCAATATTTCCTAGATTTCATCAGTTAGATGCTGTGAGAAAAATAGTTTCTGATTTGAAAATTAATAAAGCAGGGAAAAATTATTTAATTCAGCATAGTGCAGGTAGTGGTAAAACTAATACCATAGCTTGGACTGCTCACAGATTATCAAGTTTACATGATGAAAATAATGATGCTATCTTTGACTCTGTAATAGTGGTTACTGATAGAAAAGTGCTTGATAAGCAGTTGCAAGATGCTATATATCAATTAGAACATAAGCATGGTCTAGTTGTAAAAATTGATGATAAAAAGAATTCATCAGACCTAGCTGATGCTATTAATAATAGAGCAAAGATTATTATAACGACTATACAAAAATTCCAATATGCTTTGCCTAAAATAGAAAGTCATGAGAAAAGACATTATGCAGTTATAATAGATGAGGCACATTCTTCTACATCTGGAGAAAATATGAATGCATTGAAGCAAACTTTAGCAGTAAAAACTTTAGAAGAAGCTAAAAAAATTGATAATGAACTTGAGAAAGAAGAAAAATCTAGTATAGATAAAATGAATGAACTTATAGAAAAGAGAACGAATCTTGATCATATTAGTTTCTTTGCATTTACTGCAACTCCTAAGAATAAAACAATGCAGGTCTTTGGTAGAATAGGCGAAGATGGGTTACCTCATGAGTTCCATTTATATTCTATGAAACAAGCAATAGAAGAAGGGTTTATATTAGATGTATTAAAGAACTTTATGCCAGTAAATGTATATTATAAAGTTGGAAAGAAAATAGCTGATAATCCTGAGTTTGATAAGGGAGAGGCAAAAAGAGCGATTACTAAATTTGTCAGTTTAAATGAACATAATATAAGACAAAAGGTTGAAACAATAGTAGATGATTTTGTTGATAATAGGTCTATGTGGCTAGATGGAAAAGCAAAGGCAATGGTGGTTACTGCAAGTAGACTTCATGCTGTTATGTATAAGCAGGCCATAGACCAATATATAAAAGAAAAAGGATATAATATTAAGTCTTTAGTTGCTTTTTCTGGAACTGTTAAACATGAGGATGAAGAGTATACAGAAGTATCTATGAATCAAGAGGTAGCACCAGATATAAATGAGTCAAACTTACCAAATATTTTTGATAAAAATGATTTTAAAATATTAATAGTTGCAGAAAAATACCAAACAGGATTTGACCAACCAAAACTTTGTGCTATGTATGTGGACAAGAAATTAGATGGTGTAAAAACTGTCCAAACTTTATCGAGACTTAATAGAACTTATCCTAACAAGCAAACATTTATATTAGATTTCCAAAATAGCATTGAGGATATCCAAAATGCGTACAAGCCTTATTTTGAGATGACTAATATAGATAAGGTGACTGATCCCAACGTAGTAAATGATTTATGGTATCAGCTGCATGAGTATGGTGTATATACTGATGAAGAGGTAAATGATTTTACTATATTATTTTATAAAAAAGATAGAAAACCATATCAAGATGCAAAGATGAATAATATTATCGATAAAGCTGTTGAGAGATATTGCTATATAGAGGAAGAAGATGAAAAAAGGGCAGATGAGTTTAAAAAGAAATGTCAGAAATATATTACTTTCTATAACTTTTTAATTCAAATTTATCCTTTTAAAAACTTAAATCTTCTAAGATTACAAGTTTATTTAGTAGCACTTCTTAGAAAGTTGCCCAAAAAGGGTAAGGAAAGAATAGACATTGACGATATGCTAAGTCTAGATTATTATAAGCTACAAAAACTTGGTAATGATGATAAAAAAGGTGAGGATATATCACTTTATCATGGTGAAGGTGAGTTGGTTGGTATATCTGAAACAGCAACCTCTCGTGTATCAGAAGAAGAGGAAGAATACCTAGATGATATAATTAAAAAAATCAATGATGTATTTGGTGTTGGACTTACGGAAGAAGATAGAATCATCATAGATCAGTATGAGGAAATGTTTAAAAAAGATAAAAACATCATGGATATAGCTAAGGCAAATAGTTATGACGATTTAGTTACTACTTTCGGAAAAAATTATTTCAAAAGAGGTATAGTTAAGACTAAAAATAGAAATGACAGATTAGTTAGAGAGATACTTACTAATAATAATTTACAAAATTATATGATTAACTATTTGGCACAGAAGATATATGCTGAGGCTAATAAATAGTAGCTTATTAAATTAGTATGGTTTAAAAAATAATTTATTTCTAAATAAATAGGAGTTGTATCATTGGGTATAATTCCTATTTTTATGTACTTAAATGACATAAAAATAACAAATAATCCTTGCATAACGAGTATTAATAATATATAATGCTTGTTATGCGAGGTTTTATTTTTACAAACCCTTGTATTACAATGATTTAATTTTGGAGGTGAATTTGTGGAATTAAATAAGGAAATTTTAAAGGGGCATATAGATACTTTGATATTGGCGATACTTGAGAAAAAAGATTCTTATGGATTTGAAATAGCCAAAAATGTGCTTGATGAAACAACTTTTGAATTGAAAGATGGTACGTTATATATATCCTTGAAAAGATTGGAATCTAAAGGATTGATAGAATCATACTGGCAAAGTAGCCAAGGTCCAGGCAATAGACGTAAATATTACAAAATAACAGAAGAGGGAATTCGTAATTTGGACTTAAAAGTTCAGGAATGGATTTTTGTAAAAAAAATAATGGACAAATATTTAGACGGGAGAAATTATAATGGAGAAAATAGATAAATATTTATACTTATTATATAAAGGGGACAATAGCTCGGAGGTCTTGGAGTTAAAGGAAGAACTGCGAGAACATTTAATATTATCTGCAAATGAATTTATAGAACAAGGATATACAGAAGAAGAGGCATATGATAAAGCTATCGAAAAATTTGATGGCGGTAAAGATATGTTAAATGAGTTACATAAAACGCTTAAGACAACTAAGCATAAAAATATAAAAAAACATGAAAATATAAAATTGAAGAAGTTTGGTAGAAAGATATTGAGAAGTATATCGGCAATATGTTTAGTAATTGTTGCATTGATTATATTTCAAAGACATAAGTTAGACAGTACTGTTTTTTATGTCGAATCAAGATTAAATTCAAAATTAAACTATATAGTATCTTCAAATGAAATATATGATGTTTCAAAATATGAAGGTGAAATAAATAAGCTATTAAAAAACAAGCAATTTAAAAATGTAGTAAACCTTAGAATTTTTATGAATCCTGCAAAAGACTACAGTGGAGAAACTTTATATGAATATTCTACAGAATATAACAAAAATAATTGGCTTTTTAGTGTAGGCGGGACTGCAAATGAACTGACATCAAAAGGGGACAAAGCTTATTTTAGCGTTGAAATAAAGCATAATCCTTTAGTTAGAGATAACGACTTTTTTAGAAATATTTTAGTTATAGGTATGATTAGTTTTTGTATAGAAATTATTTTATTGTTGAGATCTGTAATATTAAAATACAAGGGTAGAGTTAGGGTAAATATGGTTTAGTTTTTGATTTTTGGCAAGGGGAATGATGAATTATATTTTAATATAGTAGTGGGATAATTATATAAAAAGGTATAAGTCAGAGTTAGAAAAAACTAGCTAAATTTTAAGTTTAGCTAGTTTTTTTAAAAATTAAATTCTTTGAAATCCCTATTGACCCTAAATCTCAACACCATACACATCCCTATATATATCCTTCTTATATTTATCAAATTCCTTTTCATCTATCGACTCAGGATAACTCATGATATTTAATCTAAAAGGAGAATCGCCAGGATTTAAAGGTTGTTGTAAGTAATAAAAATCATTAAAAGAAAATCCTAGTTTCTCATAGAATGAAACTCTTTTTTTAGATGTATCGCAGTTTGGAGGTTCGACTTCTAAGAAGACTTTCTTGTCACATTTATTTAAATAATTTTTGATTAATGATGTACCGACACCTTTTCCTCTCAATTTGATGTCGACAGCTAAATGTTCTACATATACAAAATCGTTAAATTCCCAAACAGCCATAAGTGCCAATACTTCATCATTTTCCTTAAATACGAAAGGGCGATAGTTACTTATAGAAAGCAAATCCTTTTGAGATGGATAATCTCTTCTTTCGCTTTTGGGAAAAGAATTATCTAATATATTAAAAAATGAATCAAAATCTTTTTCATTCATATCTATAAATTCTTTGATATTATGCATAATTATATCTCCTTAATAATTTATATGTTAATTATATTTTCATCTTATATTATAAATCTTCAAAAATGATTTACCAACTATAATGTATTTGTGTTTTGATATTTTTATGACTGGTTTGAAGTATATTATTCTATTTTCAAATCAGTAAGTATAGAGTACTAGAATTTAGAAATTTCATTTTCGCCTATCCATATACCTAAAATTTTAGTCCATAAGAATAGAATGAAGTTTATCTACACCAAATTATCTCGCCCGCATGTTTGTCAAAGACGAGAACTTGTTTTCCACAGTAGAAAAAGAAATCATCTTAAGTAGAGATGATATAGGAAAAAGATATATAAACTCTGATGAATTTATAAAGGTTAGAAGAGAAATAATATCATTATTGAGATAAATCTAAAAAATTATAAAAATATATAAAAAGGAGAAATTAAAATGCAAGAATTAATAAAAAACGTAGAAAAAGGGAAACCAATAGATTTTGGCAGTTTAGTAAAATGTAATGAAGGTCAAATAGAAACAGTAACAATGGCACAAAAAAGCGGTGTAGGGATAACTGCTATGGCATTTGGACAAGGCGAAGGAGTAGGCCCTCATGCAGCAAAAGGCGACGCAATGATATACATTCACGAAGGTGTTGCAACAGTGAAAATAGGTGACGACGTTATGGAAGCAAAAGCAGGAGAATTTGTAGTAATGCCAGCAAATATACAACATCAAGTAACTGCAAAAGAAGACATGAAGATGCTTTTAGTCGTAGTTAGAGAGGGATAGACTATGAAATATCTAAGAAATATCAAGCCTCACGAAGTTATCAAAATAACTGATATGATTAATCATTCAGGCAAATCGATAGCGAGCAAGGCTTTAATCGACAACGACCACACAGAAATAAGATTTTTCTCATTTCCAAAAGGCGAAAGTATAAGCAAGGAATATTACGAAATGGAAACGCTGTTTGTTATGTTAGAAGGCAGCGCAAAAATTGTATATAATAAAGACGACGAAAAGGTAATTAATCCTGGGGACATAATCGCTATGGAGTCTGATATAGAATATGGAGTTGAGGCTTTGACTGATGTGAAGCTGTTTAATATATTGGTTAAGGTTGATTAGTGAGAACCGTATGCATGATGATTTTGATTGTTGTGTGTACGGTTTTTTTGTTCAAATATACAAAAGTGTTGTGCGGTATAACGAAAAGTATAAATCGAGATTGAAAAAAACTTAACAAATAGATAGAATTAAATAAAAGATTCATAACAATATATTTTAAAGATGAAAAGCTTTTCAAAATAAAGTTTAATAAAATAATATCAAAAGGGGAAAAAGTAATGGAGACAAAAAAGGGAACACCAATAGTTACAGAGATGCAGGTAATACCTGTTGCAGGGTATGACAGTATGTTGATGACATTAAGTGGGGCTCATGCACCATATTTCACAAGAAATATAGTTATATTAAAAGATAGCTCAGGAAATACAGGAATAGGTGAAATTCATGGTGGTGATTATACATGCGAATCTTTAAGAAGTTGTTTTAGGAGAAAATGGTGTTATAGAAGGAGCAAAAGAAGGATTAGTAGTAATAGACATGAGTTCAATAGCTCCATTAGTAAGTAGAGAAATATATGAAGCATTAAAAGAAAAAGGCGTTAAGATGATAGATGCACCAGTAAGTGGTGGAGAACCAAAAGCAATAGACGGAACAATGTCTGTAATGGTTGGTGGAGATAAAGAAGTATTCGACGCTTGCTATGATGTTATGGATGCTATGGCAGGGTCAGTAGTTTATACTGGTGAAATAGGAGCTGGTAACATAACTAAATTAGCTAACCAAACAATAGTTGCATTAAATATAGCAGCAATGTCAGAAGCGTATATATTAGCTACAAAAGCTGGAGTTGATCCAGAATTAGTATACCAAGCTATAAGAGGTGGATTAGCTGGAAGTACAGTATTAGATGCTAAATCAAACATGGTTATGGACAGAAACTTCAAACCAGGATTTAGAATAGATTTACATATAAAAGACTTAGGAAACGTGCTTGATACTGCTCATGGAGTAGGAGCTCCATTACCATTAACTGCAGCAGTTATGGAAATGATGCAAGCAATAAAACTTGATGGATGCGGAACAGAAGACCACTCTTCATTAGTTAAATACTATGAAAAATTAGCAAACGCTCAAGTTGTTAGAAAAGGAAACTAGGTTTCAACATTTGATTTAACCTCAAAATATACCTACAGATTATGTGGCTTTGCTACATAATCTGTTTTTTAATTGGGAATAAATTAATATAGGATTTAAAATGATATATAATTTAAGATAGAGTGAAGTTTTAAATTATATATAAGTGAAATATTAAGTGTTAATAATTGATAAGGAGGGGCCAAAATGGATAGATTTGTTAGATTAAAAGATGGAGCGTTGATGCCGAAATTAGGACAGGGGACGTGGTTTTTGGGAGAAGATAAATCCAAAGAACAAGACGAAATTAAAAGTATAAAAATAGGAATAGAAAACAACATGACGCTTATCGATACAGCAGAAATGTATGGAGAAGGGTTAGCAGAAGAATTAGTCGGAAAAGCAATAAAAGGATATGACAGAGAAAAACTATTTTTAGTATCAAAAGTATATCCACATAATGCAGGAAGAAGAAACATATTTAGAAGTTGTGAAAATACACTAAAAAGAATGGGAGTAGAATATCTTGACTTGTACTTACTTCACTGGAGAGGGGCAGTACCCCTAAGCGAGACTGTGGAATGTATGGAGGAGCTTGTTAAAAAAGGTAAAATAAAAAGATGGGGAGTTTCAAACTTCGATATAGACGATATGAAAGAACTTATGACTGTTAAAGATGGAGACAAATGCGTAGTAAACCAAGTCTTATATCACCTAGGCTCAAGAGGGATAGAATATAGCCTTTATCCTTGGATGAAAGAGCACAATATCCCCGTTATGGCATATTGCCCAATGGCACAAGGAGCAAGCCTAAAACACGAGCTAATGACAAATAAAGAACTAATAAAAATCGCTGAGAAATACGATTTATCAATACCAGAATTGCTGCTTGCATTCGTATTGCAAAAAGATAATATTATCGCAATACCGAGAACATCTAACCCACAACATGCACTTAGAAATGCGAAGGTGGCTGATGTGAGGATTGATGAGGGGGATTTGGAGATTATGGATAGGGAGTTTCCGGCTCCTGATAGGAAGGTTTATTTGGATATTGTTTAGGGGATGGATTAAAATATATTAATAAAGGCCGTATACATGATGATTTTGATTATTGTGTATACGGCTTTTTATAATTGATTTAATGGTTACAATTTGGCTTACGATATTAATTTATTTATTTTTATCAGAGCTGTATTTTAGAACTAGAGGGTTTAAGGCAATTAAAAGAGAGATTGAGGTATATACAAAGGAATGTAATGAGTTAAATGATCATATAGAGGATATGAAGAGTGTGGATTTGGGGTTTAGAAGTAAGTATAAAAGTAATTTAAATTATTCTAAGAGCAAAAAAGGTAAAGGTAAAAAAAATCATTTAGAAGATTTGATAAATTGTGATTCTAGAACTTATATTTTGGGGGATAAGAGAAGGTTTAGAAAAGTATTTGATGATACTATCTCATCATTTTGTGAATTTTTTACAGTAGAAATTAATAAAGAAACTCTAGAAAAACTAGAAAAGACATTAAATGATTTTTTAGCTGTGGAAGAAGGTAAAAAATTATTAGAAAGACAAAGAGATGAAATTATAAAAAAGATAAGAAAAGAATTACCTTATTTTATTAGACGATTTACAGGGATACAAAGATTAAGTAGAAAACTAGGATTTAAGGATATAGATTTAAAGGATTCATACTTTCCTACATATACTTTTAGATGTATAAGTAAGTATGGAAAAATAACTGGAGCATTCGATGTTGTGTTTGATTTGAAAGAATTAGAAGAATTTATAAAATATTTATTACAAAAGATAAAATTCAAGAAAAGTGTAGCAGGTCAAAGGGCATTAATGACACCAAAGTTAAGAGAAAAGATAAAAGAAAGAGATGGTTATACTTGTCAAATCTGTGGATTATCCAATAAAGATGAGCCGAATTTATTGTTGGAAATAGATCATATAATTCCTTTATCTAAAGGAGGAATGACAACTGAGGGTAATTTGCAGATATTGTGTTGGAGGTGTAATAGAAGTAAGGGAGCTAAGATATAATTTTGTAGATGTTTTTTATTTGTATAAATATGGATTAACTAATAAATGATTTATAAAATGTGCTAAACTTTACTTAAAATATATGTTGAGGTTTTAGTTATATGGCTTTAATAGAGTAGTAATTAAACAATACAAAAACAGGGGGAATAAATATGATAGTAGCAGTAATAATCATACTTTCAGCACTAGCACTAGCTTTATTCTTTTTAAAAAAATCAAAAATAACCGCAATTGCATTTTCGGTAGTGCTTTTAGTTATAGGAATTGTATTTATAAAAGAGGGGCAAGATTTAAACCAAGAGCAACAGAGCCAAAACAAGGTGGCAAGTCAAAGTAAAAGCGAAAAAAGCGATAACTCAAATAACGACAAATCAAGTGATAAGACAGATAATCAAGAAAATAATAAATCAACAAAATCATCAAATCAAGCAAATAGCACAAAAACATACACAAGCAACAATAATCTTGTTGGATTGAAAAGTAAATATTTAGCACAACTGGATGAGTTGACGGTGCAAACTGATGAAAGGCAGCAAATTGATGATATTCCATGGATAGAGGTTAGAAGGATAGCTGCAGAAAGTTACCAAATGTGGGATGATAAATTGAACGAGATTTATGGTGTGTTAAAGCAGGAGTTGCCAGCAGATGAGATGGCGGCCCTTAAGCAGGAAGAAATACAGTGGATAAATGAGAGGGATAGTGCAGTAAAACAGGTAGAAATTCAGAATGGACCTGGGACTTTTGCGCCTTATGAGATGTCTATGACAAAGCTCAGTATGACAAGGGATAGATGTTATGAATTGGTTAATTCTTATTTTAAATAGCAAATTATTATAATTAAATAGATATTTCGACACAAAATTTAACATTATAAGGATTTATTAGTAAAATACTATATCCCCAAAATCCATTATATGTTATAAATAATATAGACCATATAAGGAGGGGAAATAATGGTACCAATAATAGTTATATTTGTAGCAGCGGCAGTTGTTTTATTCTTCCTGCTAAAATCGAAAGTGGCGAAGGTGTTAGTTTCGGCATTTGTGATTGTGGTAGGGGTTGTGCTTATGATGCAGGATTCGACAATAAATCAAAAGCAAGAACAAAATGTCGTAAAGAGTGAAAATAAGTTAGAGGGAGAGAATGATGAGTCTGGGCAAAACAACTCAGATAGTAAAGATTCGACACAAGAGTCAAATAACGACAAGTCGGATGAGAAGAAAGAAGGCAAAGAGGCTAGTAATAAAGACAATAGTCAAAGTACACAAAACAACAGTAATCAGTCTGCTAGTTTAAAATCTACATATTTGCAAGAATTAGCGAGTTTGGAAGCTAAAACGAATAATATGCTAGATGGATACACTACATATGAAATGACAAATAGTGCAACGCAAATTTATACTTTGTGGGATAATGAGTTAAATAAAATCTATGGAGTGCTGAAAAATCAGTTATCTGAAAGCGAGATGAATAGTCTTAGACAAAAGCAAAGAGAATGGATAACATATAGAGATAACAAGGCTGAACAAGATGCAGCTGAGTATGAAGGTGGGACTATGGCACAGCTAGAGTTGATACTTTCAAAGGCTAATACTACACAAGAGAGATGTTATGAATTAGTTAACTGGTATATGAAGTAAGTGATATGTAAAAATATAGAGAATTTTGTTCAAAAATGTTAGATATAGGGAATGATTGTATTGACTTAGACAATCATTCCCTATTATACTAAATTTAGACAATATATATACAATGTGAGGGGAATTATGACAAAAAACAAAAAAATCATATCTTTATTTTTAGCGTTTGTAATGCTAATATCAAGCGGTATATTTACTGCTAATGTGCATGCGGCACCAGCAAGACCTACAGTTTATGCACATGCATACACTATTATGGACGCTAATTCGGGAGAAATAATCATGTCTGAGCAGGGAAATAAGCGTATCTATCCTGCGAGTACAGTAAAGTTATTGACTGCAATAGTTGCAATTGAAAATTGCAGTTTATCAAAGAGGATAACAGTAAAACAATCTACTATAGATAAGATTGATGCAGATACGACATCAGCAAATCTAAAAGCGGGTTATTCGTACACTTTGGAAGAACTTTTAAACATGCTTTTAGTTTATTCAGCAGGTGATGCGGCTGAAATTATTGCAGAGGCAGTTGGAGGAAGTAGCGCACAATTTGTCAATATGATGAATAGAAAAGCTAAAGCACTTGGAATGAATAATTCTTATTTTGACAATGCTATTGGAATGGACTGGCATGCAAATCCAAATATTTATTCGACGGCAAACGATATTGCGAAATTGACAAGATACGCTATGACAAACGACACAATTAGAGAAATCGTTAAAAAGCCACAATATGTGATAAAAAACTACTATAATGGACAATCAAAGACATTACTTGCATCAAATAACTTCTTAAGAAATTATAGCTATTCTAAGAATTTATTCACGATAATAGGTTCAAAAACAGGTACAACTGACAAAGCTGGATATGCATTAGCTACAACAGCGAAAGATAGCTCAGGAAGAGAAGTGATCTGTTCATTTTTCGGTAAAAGTACTCGTACGCAAATGTTCCAAGATATAAACAAATTACTGACTTATACTTTTAATAATTATAAAACTATTTTGCAAAGAAGTTTTTATGATATTAGATATTCATCATCAAAAGCTGTTATAAATCAATACTTGGCAAATGGAGTTTTAACTATGACTTCTACAGGAAAGTTCTCAGGGAGTGAACAAGTAAGCAAGTATGAATTTGTAAATACGACAAATAAAGCTTTAAAAACATCATATACGACAAGTAATACATCAGAAAAAATGACATTATTAGGTGTCGCAAACTTATTTAAAGATTATAACAATAAAGAATATAGTGAAACTGTGAAAAACAAATATAAAACAGTATTCAAAAATTTAAATTCAACTGATTTTAATAATATGGTACATTTATACGAATTAAATGTATTACCACATAATTATCAGTACAATGTAAATTCAAAGATTTCTAGGGAAGAGATGGTACTACTATTAAGTAAAATGCCGAAAAAAGTAGCATCTTTAAAAACATTCCCGACATTCACAGTAAATACGATAAACCCAACATCGACAACGATAACAGGGAAAGGACTAGCGACTGCAACGGTAAGAGCGTATGTAAACGGAAGACAAATTGGAAACAGTGCAACTGTGAATTCTTATGGAAATTACAAAATAACAATACCAAAGCAAGCAGCAGGGGCGAAGGTAACTGTGAAGATGAGTAAAACAGGATACACAGAAGTGTCGAAAGATGTAGCGGTGACATTAAACACATTTACTACATTCACAGTAAATACGATAAACCCAACATCGACAACGATAACAGGGAAAGGGCTAGCAACTGCAACGGTAAGAGCGTATGTAAACGGAAGACAAGTTGGAAACAGTGCAACTGTGAATTCTTATGGAAACTACAAAATAACAATACCGAAGCAAGCAGCAGGAGCGAAGGTAACTGTGAAGATGAGTAAAACAGGATACACAGAAGTGTCGAAAGATGTAGCGGTGACATTAAACACATTTACTACATTCACAGTAAATACGATAAACCCGACATCGACAACAATAACAGGTAAAGGGCTAGCGACTGCAACGGTAAGAGCGTATGTAAATGGTAGACAAATTGGAAACAGTGCAACTGTGAATTCTTATGGAAATTACAAAATAACAATACCGAAGCAAGCAGCAGGAGCGAAAGTAACTGTGAAGATGAGTAAAACAGGATACACAGATATATTAAAAGTTATATCAGTATCGTTAAACACATTCCCGACATTCACAGTCAACACAATAAGATATACTTCGACAACGATAACAGGTAAAGGTCTGAAAACAGCGACAGTAAGAGCGTATGTAAACGGAAGACAAATCGGGAAAACTGTAACTGTGGATGCTTATGGAAACTACAAAATAGTAATTCCAAAGCAAAGAGCAAAAACAAAAGTTGTCATCAATATGAGTAAAACTGGATATACAACAACATCAAAAACTATAGTTGTTAAATAAATTTAATATTTTAGAGTAGTTTATAGAGAAAAAAGGAATACGCAATTGTATTCCTTTTTTTGTGCAAATTTTAAAATTTTCTAAACATAAATTTTGTCCTTTTTTGTGTGAATTATCACGCGGGAAACGAGGAATTTCTCCATTATAGTCCTTTTTTGAATGTAAATATGTTTTTGTTGTAAAACGGGGTACTTGTATGTCGAAAATAAAAATATACAAATCGAATGATAGGATTATTTGACGTACGGTTTATGATATTTGGGTCTTATTAAGGTGATACAATATAATTAAGAGGGGGATCACAAAAAATCAAGGGGGGGTACGTATGAAAAGGAATTTTGCAAGTTGGACTATTTCGATATTATCTTTTGTAATGATGTTTAGTTTTACAGGTTGCTCTCAAAATCAACAATTAGATGATGCAAAAGCAGCCGAAAAAAATGAAATTGTGGAATCTCAAAAAACATCAAACAAAACACTGAAGAAACCAGTCGTAAATTATGCTACGTTAAAAGTGGACAAGAATCAGGCGATAAGTGGAGACAAGGTGAAGGTGAGCGTTAAGATAAAAGACGAAGATGATATGCAAAGTGCATACATTTATTATTTGTCAGGAATGACGGACAATCTTCAGATGATCGAGCTTAATTATAATGAAAAAACAAAGTATTATGAGGGGTATATTGAGATTTTAGATAGCAGTGAATCTGGAACTTGGAAGGTTGAAAGCATATTAACTGTCGATAAAAGAAATCGTACGACAAATACCTACAACTCACTTACAGTAAACGACACTACTTTAGAAAATAGACAAGATTTGTCGAGTGGTGATTTTACAGTTAGTAATACAAATCCAGAATACAACGCACCAAAAATAGACATGTCTACATTAAAAGTAAGCCAAAAAAGCGCTAAATTAGGAGACAAAATCAAGATAAGTATTAAGATTACAGACGAAACATCAATTCAAAAAGCAATAATAGTATATAAAAAGCCACAATCAAACAAAAGTGAAACAATTCAACTAACTTATAACGAAAAAACAAACATGATGGAAGGATATTACACTGTCAGCGAGACAAGCGAAAGTGGAATTTGGAAAATTAATTACATAATTGCCCACGATACAAACTACAACTCACGAACTATAAATTGTGATTGGGGCGATGAAAACGATTTGAAGTATTTTGTAAATGGTGATTTTACAGTTGAGGAAATTGAGGAATAATAGATAATTTTTAATAATCGAAAGCGGGAGAAGAGAGATCCCCGCTTTTGTTTTGCTAAAATAATAAATTTTATAAATAGCGAAAATAATAAATCTGTAAATAGCTTATAAATTTCACAACATAGTATGTCTAAATTAGTGTATACTATATACAATGACTAGAAGGAGAATTTACATATGAACTTAGCAATAGAAAAATATAAAAAAATAAGACAAGCCCAAGCAAATGGAGCGAGAACGATAGACGATTTAAAAAGAATGACTGATATAGTTATAGAAAATGATGACGAAGCAAAAGAAATGGAAGCAGTGTTAAAAAATGCATGTAAATGTAGAAATGTGTCTGTAGAAGAAGTTGCACAAGCCGTTAGAAATGGAGCAGACACAGTAGAAAAAGTTACAGCAGCAACTGGTGCTGGAGCAGATTGTGACAAATGTAAAGGTGGAGTACTTCAAAGTATCATAAAAAATAGAGGATAATATACAAACGAGTTTATTTATTATAAAATCATTACAAATTGGACAATAGGAGGACGACATGCCACAAATAAAAGTAAGAGGAATTAACGAAAACGACATTTGTAAAATAAGCGAAAAAATGGTCGATGAATTAGTAGAGGCAGTAAAATGCCCAAGAGATTATTTTGAGATAGAATGTATAAAATCTGTTGCTATAAGAGATGGCAAAATAGCAGATGTATACCCATTTGTTGAGGTTGCTTGGTTTGATAGAGGTCAAGAAATTCAAGACATAGTTGCCAAAATAATAACTAATAACATAAGAGAAAATCTAAATATAGAAAGCATGGATCTTGCTTTTACAGTTTTTGAAAAAGAGAAGTATTACGAAAATGGAGAGCATTTCTAGATAGAAAATAGCAATAGGAAAACCACATCTTGGGACTTAGGATGTGGTTTTTTAATTTCCAACCTATTAACTAAAGCAACGGAATCTTTGATTCGTTGGCGCCATGAGCAAAGCGAATTAACTTTAGCTAGTTTATGAGATATTATCTTCAAAATGGAAATACCTTAGGTGATTTGCTTTCTAAGAAGAAATATATTTAATAATGTATAAGATGCAGTATGTATTTTATTAAAACTAATAAATTTCCTCGATATAAGTTTTGTTTGTCGTAATATAATAGCCTGATTTTAATTTATACATATTTGTGTCATTTCTCTCGACCAAATCGACTATTGTAAATATATCTCCGGCTTTTGCCACCCCAGCAATGCTTGAGGTTTTAAAATCTGGGTATTTTCTATAGTTTACGTCTTTTTTGACTTTTATCATCTTTGGCAGGGGAGAAGTTGAGCTATTTTTTATGTAGTCAGGAGAGGTGCAGTTGATGATATTATCAAGAGTGATTTTGCCTGACTTTAAGTTATGGCAATCAGTTTTAAATTGTGTCATTTTATGGGGATTTTTGACCATATAAATTGGGCACAGTTTGTAAGCTTTTCCGACGACATCGGTGTGGGTAATGATGTCAGTCTTGCAGTCAAGCCCCTTATACTGGCACAACCACGCGCACAAGTGGACCATGCTTTTGTAGGTTTCGTCGGTATAGTGATTGTCCTCACCTGTTGTGGCGACTTCGATTGCGATGGCGTACTTATTGGCGCTGTTGGTCGCATAACATTGCTCGCTAGTTGGGATTAATTGAAAAATTGTTCCGTCGAGGTCGATAACATAGTGGGATGAGGCATAGACATATTTCCCGTTGACCTTGTACCCATTTGCGACAACATTGTTAAAATATGACACAGTTCGCCAGCCTTCCACATCAGCCTGACCAGTATAGTGAATAGCAATTTTCTTTGTGATAAGAGTAGTACCCGGTCTGCCAAATCTATTTCTTTTTTGCCATTTTTCGATTATTTTCGGTTTGCTGAGCATAATTTACCTCCTTTATATATGTAGATTTATATATTCATATTTATATGATTATATTTATAATAAATATATTTATTTTAGGTACAATTTTTACTTTGCCTAAAAAGGGATTTCATCATTTTCAGCGAGCTCTGTGACGCTTGGAACTGTGGAAGATGGTGTAATTGCAAAGGGTGGAGCAGTCGCAGTTTTAGGTGTTTGACTTATGTTGCTGGAATTTTTACTTGAGGCTAAATCACCAACTAAATTAGATTTAGAAGTTGAATCAGATGTAGAAAGTAAAGATTCAGAAGCAGTAGCATTAGCAGGGATTGAGTTATTTATGCCAGAATTATTCTCATCACTAGATCTATTTGGTGAGTGTAGTTTTGTTATAGTATTTGCGACTACTTTGGCGAAAGTCTTGTTATTTCCGTCAGAATCAACATATCTATCTATATGTAGACTGCCATCGACTGAAACTAGACAACCTTTTTCGATATAAGTCGCACAGTATTCTGCCTTTTTGCCCCAAATTTCAACAGGGATAAAGTCAGTAACGACTTGGCTATCTTTTCTATAACTGCGGTTTATTGCTAGCGTAATCTTTGAAATTGCAACACCTGTGTTAAAAAATCTAAGTTCTGGATCAGCTGTCAGCCTTCCTATTAATATAACTGAATTCATAAAAATACCTCCTTACAAATTTTTATAATAATTAAATTTTGAAAAGTTAAAGAGTTTTAACAAAAACTGCCCTGTTCGTATGTTGGCTCGTACCCAAAGTCTTTTTGAAGTTCTAGCTCGCCTTTTGTGAAAAATCTCTTTCTTTCTGATTTGAACTCTAAAAGGGCGCGTTTTTTGATTATGCCGGTGATTCTGTTTTTTAGGATGAGCGCATGGGTAAACGGCTTGCCATCTTCACGCGTCGTCTTAAAGATATAGTCTGCCAAGTTGGGTATTTCGCTTGCACCTGAGATTTCAAAAACGTGCGGCTCTCTATTCATAAGCGAGCTTTTGTTGGAATGGGCGACTAAAATGACGACGAGATTGTACTTTTTTGCTAGGTTTTTCAATGCTTTTACAGCTATGATTTGTTTTTCGTATTTGTCAGAACCGCTGCACTCTAGAGTCATCAAGTTGTCCAAAATAAATAATTTGACATTTTTCTTAATCGCCAAGTACTCAATCGCATTTGCCAGATTTATCTCGTCGGCCCTTGCCTCTTTGGAGTAAATAAATAATTTGTCCTTGGTCCAGTTGCTAATCATCTCAAAACCTTCATCACTAAGGCGCACATATTGACCGAAATTGTTGGTACAAATCGACAAATGTTTAGTATTTGCAACAGTTTTTGCAAACCACTCCATAATCATTTGGTAAGTAAGCTCGCCGGAATACAAAAATCCATTGAACCCTAAACTGAGCGCATTCGCCAAAATCTGATTTAAAAATGTACTCTTACCAGAACCAGGCTCACCAGTCACAACAGTAAGTGTGCCAAAGTTAAGCCCGCCGCCAGTAACATTGTCAATTGATCTAAATCCAGTTTCAATCGCACCTGAATTCTCAGTTTTGAGCGAAATTGTAGATGCATCAATAAACAAATCATTGACATTAGTACACTCCAAAAGCGTTGATTTTAGCTCATCTGTGAAGTTTATTAAGGCGCTTGTATCCATAGATTGAATATTTGTTCCGGCTTGTAAAAGCATATTGTGGATATAGCGTTTCATAGCGAGGTTCTTCACAATTTTCATGTAGTAGATGATGTTGTCAGCAGTCGGAACAATGGTGATAAGGCTCGAAATATAAGCAACACCGCCGATTTCGTCGAGAGTTTTGTCATTTTTCAACTCATTTGAAAGAATTATAAGGTCAATTTCCAAGTCAGAATCAGACAATTTTTTCATACACTTGTAGATGATTTTGTGCTTATCGAGATAAAAATCACTACTAGATAAATTTACCTCATTACCCTCAGAGATAGACTTAGGCTCGATTAGAATTGCACCCAGAATACTTTGTTCAGCCTCGATATTGTAAAGCTCCATAAAAATTCCCCCTTTAAGATTAAATAATCACAAATAAGATTAAATACTAAAATAAGACTAAATACTCACAAATTAAAATTTAAATGTCTTCAAAACCAACAAGAGAATAAGAACCATAGATGCTGTTTATAACTATTGAATTTTCAACGTTTTTTGAATTATGACTAGATACAAAATTATCCCTGCGATTAGATATAAAACCATTACGATTAGCCCCAAAGCCGTCTTTACAGTTAGATGAATAGTCACTGTGATTATACCCAAAGTCGTCTTTGTAGTTAGTCGCAAAACTACTGCGATTATATCCAAATCTATCCTTGCAGTTAGGCACAAAATCACTGTGATTATCTAAAAAACTGTTGTGGCTGTTATCGAAATTAGGCATAAATTTATTTTCTTCGTAGTTTTTTCGGCAAATTAAGCGGTCGTATTGCTTTCTAAGATTGCTCGGATTAAGGATTTGGCAACTCCAAAAAGCACTTTTTGTATGAACCCACTTGATTAATTCAGACACCTCTTTTAGATCTCTATGGTCAAAATTTAAAATTGCATCAAAAGTTCTAGCCCAGTTTCTCATATTAGGCATTTTGAAGTTAGGGTTATTTTTTCGAATGAGACTTAAAAGCAAATCTGATAACGATTTAGACGGATTTCCCTTTTTCGCGCGTATGTCTGATATAGTAGATTTATTTAGTAGATTAATCTTTTGGTCAGGTTTTTGAACCGGGATGTTTGGTTTTTGGTCCGGAACATTTGGTTTTTGAACCGATGGGTTCGGTTTTAAATCAACAGGGTTGGCGCAAGAATGCGCTCTATTTTCACTCAGTTTTAAATCATCAAAATCAGAAGAAATCGAATTTTCGTTGCATAAAAAATCATTATCGTCCCAATTTTCGCTATGATCATATGGAAAATTATCATCTTCAAAATCATATTCATTGATACAGTTACAAAGTTCTATGTTATTCATTGAATAAATAGAATCATCATCAAAATACGACATATTTTTATTATAAGTAGGATAGTTTTTATAAGATAAATTTATAAGTTTTGAATAGTTTTTGCCAAGTGCAAAGTATGAATATGTGCCAGAATTGTATACAGTTGTTTTTTTCAGAATTTCAGCGTCACAAAGTCTGCGAAGTCTTCTATAGATGGCATCTTTTTTAACATTTAAGATAGGAAATTCGTCAGTGATAGCCTCGTAAGATACCCAATAATATTTATCGCCTTTAAGTGTTTTTGTAATCATTTTACCAGAGTTTTTAAAATCAGTAAACCATCTCAATATGGCTAAATCACCCATAGAAAGCCCAAGTTCACATGCTCCTTTTTGAAGAAATCCCATTACTGTATATCTCATAAATTACATCCTCCTTATAAAAATAAATTTCTCCCAATTAAAAAATAGATAAACTCCCCCAGATTGTGGGGGAGGGGTGCTTTGGGGGAAGCACCTAATTAGTAGGTTTTAATTATAAAATAGAGTTTACGCCTTATTGTTTTGTAGCTTTAAGATTAATTATGTTATTTGAAAGCTTGTTGATGCTATCTGTCAGGGTTTCCAGCTTACTTTCAAGCCTAATTAGTAGATAAATCGACACAGCAACTGGAAAACCGACATTAGCAATTAAAGTTTCAATAATCTCCATATAGTGACATTCCTAAAGAACTAAGTCATATTCTGTCGTATCAGTAGTGACAATTTTAGCCTTAACAGCCTCAACAAATGCATAATCATTTTTCTTAAAGATGTTTTTTTCTACGATAAGCTCCATAGTTGTCTTGATTTCAGTTTCGGTAATGTTGTCTTTTGGATCGTCTATAGAGATGCTGACGTTTTTACCGACTGAATTTTTAAATACCATTACGAGTTTTTTTGTCTCTGTCATAAAAATTCTCCTTTCTTTTTATAGTGGGGAAGTCGAAGTGACTTCCAAAGTGAAAATTATTCAGATAAAGTAGAGTTGTCTAATCTGACTATGTTGTAGACTTCGTGTTTTTGCAGTGCAGCAATTGCATTTGCAACATCTAATACGTTTTGATTAGTTGCAGCAGGGTCCACAAAACCAAAAGTTTTAGTAGCTTTGATTTGTTTTGAATTTTGGTCAAGCCCTTTATCCAAATATAACTTCAATGATGATAAATTTTTAGTCGCTATAACTGCCATAAGTTAACCTCCTTTGTAAAAAATTTATGAAATTATAGCCTAGTATAAAAGATAAGCTATAAAACCAAAGCAAATTTATAGAGTGTTGGGTTTATTATTTATAGATAGTTTAATTTACTATTTTGTTTTAACTTATAAAACTTATAATTTGTATAATTAAGCATTTTGTTTAAACTTTTTATGAGTTATCTAATTAAGCGTTTTGTTGAAAAATGCTCTTTCTATCATAAGTTTTATATCATGTTGTCTTCTTACTTTAATAATAGCCAAAGTGATACTACACTTTCCAATAAAACACTTGAAAAAAATAAATTGTTCAAAAAGTTTTTTCAAAAGTTGAGGAAAATATTTAATAAAAATACTGTAAAAATTTATTTTTTTATATCAAATAAAAGCAAAATTATATGAAAAATGTAGTAATTTTAAGCAATACAAAGAAATATAATGTCGTGAAAATATATTGCGGTAATCGAACATATGTACTATACTATGAAATATAGACATACAAAATAGACTAAGAATTATAAAATATACAAGTATAAATACAGACTCAAAATGGCGGACAGTAAATAGTTAAGTATTTTTGATTTATGAAAGGTAGGGGTAGGCTTATGGATAGCGAAAATAAGAATATAGCTGAGTTTGATTATGATTATAAAAAGATCGTACCGCCGCGATTACACCGTTTTTATGAGATTATAGGAAAAGAAAAATACGAAGAAGTGTTAGAAGTATATGGAGGCAATCCACTTTATTTAAACCAAAAAGAAAGCTATGAAAGAGAGCTGAGAAATTGGAATATTTACAAAGATTATAAAAATGGCATGGAGTATTTTGACCTTACGTCAAAGTATAAGTTGAGTGTAACGACAATTAGAAATATTACAGCACAATGTCAAAAAAAAGAGAAAAACGGAAATAATGAAGAAAAATGACTACTGGGTTAAAAATAATAGTGAAAAATGACAAAATTAAACACAAACCAGATAATATATAATTTCCTTAGAATTGAAAAAGCCAACAACTTGCATATAACAAGCTGTTGGCTTATATAATAACTACCTTAACTTAATCTAAATCTAAATAATAATCCTCTTCATCCCACAAGCTGACATTATAGCAAGCATAAGCCTCATCTATTATTTTCCCCGAATATTTATTATTCGAAGATTCATACTGACTATAATGGCTAGCGAGTTGGGAGACATAGTCGCTTTGATCTGTTTGATCTTCAGATTTTTCTTCTGATTTAGTATCAGATTCGTCTGTCAGTGATTTGAATGTAAAATCACATAGTTTTTTTAATAACCCTTTCACTTAATAATTCTCCTTTGTATTTGAAATTTCCCTCATACATATTATTATATAACAAAATTTTGTCATAAAATGTAAAAACTTCTGCATATAGCAATTTAGTTTATCATAAATTTTATAAAATTTATACCCAATTTTTTATTTAGATTGAAAATTTTAGAAAAAAGTAATAAACTAAGTAAGGAAGAAACATTTAGAGGGGGTAAAATAATGAAATATAATACTATTTACGAACTAAATGAAAGGGGTAGAGCGACGATTTGCCCGCAATGCAAAAATGAAGACATAGCGGATGATGCAAATTATTGCGAAATTTGCGGTGCATCTTTAATAAATAGATGCACAAATACAGAGTGCAACACTATCGGAAGTGGAAAGGCGAGATTCTGTAAAGAGTGCGGAAGTGAGACAGAATTTGGGAAAAGAGGTTATCTAAAACCTTGGAATACTGAAGGCGAAATAGAAATAATAGACGAGATTGTAGAAGATGAAATAGAAATAAATATGGACGAATTAGAAGATAATGAAGAAAACATGGTAGAAATCGAAATTGCGCATGATGATGAGTTCGACAATGAAGAAGACGAAGCGCCAGAAATCGACCATAGCATTTTAGGTGATTTTGGAGCTGTATACAGCCAAGATGACGACGAAGAAAATGACGAAAACGAGGAAACTTATGATAGATTCCAAGAGTTCAGTTATAAAGGTGGAGACGAATTTTTCGAGATATTCTAAAATATATATTTAAAATATGACGTATCAAGTCGAATGTATAAAATACAGCGCGTGATATGACAAATAACGATATATTACATAGCCCATGTCGATATGATACATAATTAAATAAATAAAAAAACTACTCACATATATAAATATGGGGGTAGTTTTTTTATTTTAAGCAATGTACGAAGTCGCCCACTCATGAACGAAGTGAATTTCAAGCAACGTACAAAGCTGCGGCCGATTTTAACCAAATCAACCCCTTGTAGGATTATAAAAATACCCCTATTATGGTATAATCTAAATAAAACGAAAAGGAGTTGAGAATATGAGAGGATTACTAGATCCAAAGATGGATTTCGT
>NZ_JADPET010000200.1 GCF_015667935.1 Clostridium sp. 1001270J_160509_D11
AAGATTTAGTTTGATAAGTTTATTAATATTTTCATACGTATAAATTGATATTAGAAATGATCTAAACATAAATAGCACTTATTATATTTTTATGCTTAGAATAGTGAATTTATTCAAAAGCCAGAAAACAAGTTCTAACTTATCTTCTGGCTTTTATTTTATTATTTATAAAACTCTTCTTGCATTTACAAATGCATTTTTATAATAACTTGTATTTACACTTGTTATTACTATTTTACGTTGACTAGAAGATGCATGTATCATCTGTCCATTACCTATATAAAGTCCAACATGAGATACTTGTCCATTATTAGCACCATTAGTATCGAAAAACATTAAATCCCCAGCTTTTAAATTGCTCCAACTTACAGATGTTCCATATTTACTTTGAGCACTTGAAGTTCTAGGTAAAACTATTCCCGCTTTATTTTTAAATACATAATATGTAAAACCTGAACAGTCAAAACTGTTTGGCCCTTGAGCTCCCCACACATATGGTTTTCCTAATAATGTCTTTGCATATGCTATTACTGAGCTTGCACTTGACGATACTGAAGTACTTCCACTATTTGATGATGAGCTTGAAGACGGTTTTTTAGATTGTAAATATTGACTACTTACATATCCTGTACTTCCGCTGTAGTTTATTTTTGACCATCCATTTGATGTAGATAGCACATTTACACTTTGCCCATATGCTATTGTCGTTATTTTTGCATAGCTTGTAGCTGGCCCTGTTCTCATATTTAATCCAGATGTTGTATTTACATATTTTACTGTTTGGCTAGTTTCCGAACTTGAACTTGAAGATGGTTTTGTAGATTGTAAATACTGACTGCTTACATATCCTGTACTTCCGTTGTAGTTTATTTTTGACCATCCATTTGATGTAGATAGCACGTTTACACTTTGTCCATATGACAATGTTGCTATCTTCGCATAACTTGTCGATGGTCCTGTTCTTACATTTAGTCCTGCTGTTGTATTTACATATTTTGTAGTTTGAGTAGTTTCCGAATTTGAAGTTGAATTTGATACATAATCTTTATATATATATCCTGTTTTTCCGTTATATTTTGCATTTACCCAGTTCCCACTTGTACTTAAAACTTCAATAGAACTTCCCTTTGAAATTACAGTTATTGAAGAATAACTTGTCGATGGTCCTGTTCTAAAGTTTACATTTTCTGTTACTGTTGCTATTTGACTTGCAGCCTCTACTGTCGATATATTTGTCATTGACACAATTGAGGTCGCTGCAATCGCTGCTCCCGCTAATACATAAGATTTATTTATACTCATAATATCTATTCCTCCCGATAATTAGACACGTTTTTACTTTTTTTTATTTTATAGTTATATTGTTACATTTTTGTAACTATTTTTCAAGTATTTTCTGTAACTTTTTTGTAACTTTTTATTTTTTTAATTTTCTAAAAAAAATAAACTCCCTTTAACTAAGCTTTTTATGCCTTGTGAAAAGGAGTTTATTTTTATATTATTATTTAATAATTTTTATTATTTTTAACTATATTGATTATTACTGATTTAGCTTTTTCCATTTCTTCAACTACTGCATACTCATAATATCCGTGGAAATTATACCCTCCTGTAAATAAGTTTGGAGTTGGTATTCCCATATATGAAATTCTCGCACCATCAGTCCCACCTCTAATAGGAACTATTCTCGCTTCTACATCAGCATCATCCATTGCTTTTTTTGCTAGATCAATTATATACATTACAGGTTCTATCTTTTCTTTCATATTGTAGTAGCTATCTTTTATATCGACAATTATTCTATCTTCACCATATTTTTGCTGTAAAGTTTTCGCTATTTCTCTTATCTTAGATTTTCTTTTTTCTAATCCATTTAAATCAAAATCTCTAAGTATATAAGATATTTCAGCCTTATCTACTTCTCCACTAATTGAATTAAGCATGTAGAACCCTTCGTATCCTTGTGTATTTTCAGGCACTTCGTTTGGAACCATAGAGTTAAATTCTGAGGCTACACTAGCAGCATTTATCATAACGTTATATGCATAACCTGGGTGTACGCTCTTTCCTATTATTTTTATATTTGCACTAGCAGCGTTGAAGTTTTCATATTCTAATTCTCCAATTTCTCCACCATCTACTGTATATGCAAAATCAGCTTTAAATTTATCAACATCAAAGAAATCTGCACCTTTTCCTACTTCTTCATCTGGTGTAAAGCATACATATATATCACTATGCTCTATTTCTTGATGTTTAGCTATGTATTTTAATGACTCCATTATTTCAGCTATTCCAGCCTTGTCGTCAGCACCAAGTAATGTCGTTCCATCAGAAGTTATTATAGTTTTTCCGACTTTATCTTTTAAGAGATTAAACTCTTTTGGTGATAGTATTATATTTTTTTCGCTATTTATTACTATATCATTTCCATCATAATTTTTATGTATTTGTGGATTTACATTTTCGCCACTAGCTGCTGGTGATGTATCCATATGAGCTATAAATCCTATTTTATTAAGATTTTTATCTGTATTGGATTTTAAGGTTGCATAAACATATCCTTTTTCATCCATATGAGCATCTTCTAGTCCTATTTCCTTTAAATCCTCTACTAATATCTTTCCTAAATCCTTTTGAATTTCTGTAGTTGGGACACTTTCTGAATACTCGCTACTTGTTGTATGTACTTTTGCATATTTTATAAATCTATTTATTAAATCTTGCATTATAATTCCTCCTATTATTGTAATTTACTTCTATATCTTTTAGTTTAATATTTGTATTATCTACACTTTTTCGAAAAACTTTCACCTCAATAGTTTAAATTTACTTTTTTTAGATAATTTTATAATACCATGATTTTTAACATTTTTTAGAAAAAAAATAGATTTGAAAATAAATTCAAATCTATCTAGCTAATAACTTATTAGAAAGTCTCATATATTTTTGATCTTTACTTGAGTTGTAAATTTCTATCTTTCCAATATTATCTCTTGTATTTAATTCGTTCTTGTCTTCTAATACTTCTTTTAGATGTCTACAAGTTCCAATATTTCCATCTACTAAGTTAGTATTTTCAGGTAAAAATTGATTTAAATAATCTCTATAGAATATAAAGTGTGTACATCCTAAAACGACACTATCAAGGTTATCCATATTTACGTCTTTATAGTAGTCTTTTAATTGGTCTATAACTATGTTTTTATCATCTAGTAAATCATTTTCAACTATTTCAACAAGTTTTGGGCAAGGCATTTTAACCACTTTATTGTTTCCTCTAAACTTGTGCATTAATGTTTCAAATTTCTTTTCTTTTAAAGTTAAAGGAGTAGCCATAACTACTATATTATTATTTTTAACTCCTTGTGTTGCAACTTTTAAAGCTGGTTCCATTCCTATTATAGGAAGATTTTTATATTTTTTTCTAAGATAGTTTGCAGAAGCACTTGTAGCTGTATTACATGCTATAACTACTGCTTTTACTCCCTTTGATATAAAAAAATCTATTATTTCAACACATCTTTCGGTAATTTGCTCTTTTGTTTTAACGCCATAAGGAGCATATGCCGAATCTCCAAAATAGATAAAATCTTCATTTGGCATAAGCTCTTTTAAATCTCTAAGAACACTTATTCCACCTAAACCTGAATCAAAAACTCCTATAGCTTTTTTACTATTATCCATTAAAGTACCTCCGATATGGTTTTAATTATTTCTCTGCACATATTATTACTTCTACTATTATAAAATATATATCCTATTTAT
>NZ_JADPET010000201.1 GCF_015667935.1 Clostridium sp. 1001270J_160509_D11
AATTTGAACATATAAAATAATTATGTTTAAGTTTTAATTATAATATAAATTAATAAATTAGCCTGTGAAGGATACTTTGCTAAAAGTAGATTTTAAATAAGTTGTTGAGATGGGAAGTGTATGATAATGCACTTCCTATTTCTTTTTTTCGATATGGATAAAAATGAAAACTCTAATAGCTAAAGAGAAGTAATCTTACTTAAAATATGAAAATTATTGTAAAAAGATAGTAATCAGTTCACTTTGGATTGACTACTTCTTTTTATATAACGTAAATTTAGGTATGTTTTCATAAGATGTGTTTGTAAAATTTTGGTACATATATCTTCTTGGATAGATTATAATTAAGTATAAGTATAGGTATAGGTATAGGGATTACAAAGTCCAATAAATTCAAAATATATATAGCGTGATATAAGGGGGTAAATGATGAAGATATTAAAAAACTCTACATTCAAAAATGTAGAAACTGAAAAAATAGTCAAAGAACAGGTATCTTCTATAATAGAAGATATAAAAATAAACAAAGACGAGGCTTTGAAAAAATACAATTTAAAATTTGACAATAATGATAGAAATATAATAAGGGTTTCAAAAGAGGAGATTGAAGAGGCTTATAAAGAAGTTGATGATGAATTTATAAATAACATTAAAATTGCGGCAAAAAATATTGAAAAGTTTGCAAAATTACAAAAGGAAAGTTTTAATAATGATTTTGAAAAGGAAATATATCCAGGCGTTATATTAGGTCAAAAGCATATACCTGTTTCGTCTTGTTTAGCATATGTTCCAGGTGGGGGATATTCATTGTTTTCGACTGCACTTATGCTTATAATTCCGGCAAAGGTTGCAGGAGTAAAGCGAGTGGTCGCATGTTCACCGACTATGAAGGATGTTGCAAAGATAAATCCAAAGACACTTGTCGCTATGGATATAGCAGGTGCTGATGAAATTTATGCAACTGGTGGTGTTCAGGCGATTGCATCTTTTACATATGGAACAGAAAGTATAAAACCTGTAGATATTATCGTAGGTCCGGGAAATAAATACGTCACAGAGGCAAAAAGACAATGTTATGGAACTGTTGGGATAGATTTTGTCGCAGGACCTAGCGAAGTTCTTATAATAGCAGATGAAACAGCAAACGCTACATATATAGCAGCAGATGTGCTTGCTCAATGTGAACACGACTTAAATGCGAGGGGAATATTAATTACAACTAGTGAAAAGTTTGCAAATGAAGTAATGAAAAAAGTAGAACAAATGTTAGAAGAACTTCCTACAAAAAATATAGCAAAGCCTTCATGGGAAAATAACGGAGAAGTTATACTAGTCGATAATTTAAAAGAGGCTGTTGAAATATCAAATCAATATGCACCAGAACATTTAGAAATAAGTACAGCAAATAACGACGACATAATAGATGAGCTTATAAATTATGGATCATTATTTATAGGAGGATATTCAGCAGAGGTATTTGGTGATTATGTATCAGGAACAAACCACACTCTACCGACATTAAAAGCATCTAGGTATACAGGTGGAGTATGGGTTGGAACATTTATAAAAACTTGTACTCACCAAGTACTAAATAAAGACGCAGTAAAATCACTAGGACCTGTAGCGGTAAAATTGGCTACAGATGAAGGTCTACATGCACATGCCAATGCTGCAAAAGTAAGATTAAAAGAAAACTAATTGTTATAAATTAAACAGTATAACACAAAACAAATTGCTAATAGTATATAGGATTAGTATTTTTAGTTAGCAATTGATAATAGCTGTCATATTACAACGAAAAGTTGTCTTATGATGGCTATTTTTATGAAAAAATTTAATTGTTATATTGGATTAATATAAAAGTTAATAAATTAATGAATACTGTTTTTTGAAAAAATAAATAAAAGTGTTGCACATATAAAATATATAGTATACAATAATTGTTATAACAGGTAAAATCAAAGAAAACAAAATTTACGAAATGGGGGATATTAAGTTGATAAAAGTAGGAATAAACGGTTTTGGTAGAATAGGAAGAAATGTGCTTAGAATAGCACAAGAAAGATTAGGTAATGATGTAGAGATAGTTGCTATAAATGCTAGAGCAGATGCTAATACTTTAGCTCACTTATTTAAATATGATTCTTGCTATGGAATATTCCAAGGTGATGTAGAAGTTAAAGACGACGAAACTTTATTAATAAATTCAAATGAAGTTAAAATACTTAGACATTCAGACCCAGCAGAAATACCTTGGGGAGAATTAGGAGTAGATATAGTTGTCGAATCTACTGGTAAATTTAGAGATAGGGAAGGTGCGCAAAAACATATAGATGCAGGAGCAAAAAAAGTTATAATAACTGCACCAGCTAAAGGTGAAGATATTACAGTCGTAATCGGTGTTAATGAAAAAGACTACGACAACGAAAAACACAATATTATATCAAATGCCTCTTGTACAACTAACTGTTTAGCACCATTTGCAAAAGTATTAGATGAAAAATTCGGTATAGAAGAAGGTCTAATGACTACTATACATGCTTACACAAACGACCAACAATTATTAGATAAAACCCATAAAGATTTAAGAAGGGCAAGAGCAGCAGCAGAATCGATGATCCCAACAACAACAGGAGCTGCAAAAGCCGTAGCAAAAGTTTTACCACAATTAGAAGGAAAATTAAATGGATTCTCAGTAAGAGTTCCTACACCAACAGTTTCTCTAGTAGACTTAGTTTGCACACTTAAAAAAGGTGCAACAATAGAAGAAGTAAATGCTGCTTTAAAAGAAGCTAGTGAAGGAGAGTTAAAAGGAATTTTAGGATATTGTGATTTACCTCTAGTATCAATAGACTTTAGAGGAGATTCAAGATCTTCAATAATAGATGCATTATCAACTATGGCAATAGGCGACAAAATGTTCAAAGTTGTATCTTGGTATGATAATGAATGGGGTTATTCAACAAGAACAGTTGATTTAGTAAAATACGTTGCTGAAAGACTATAAAAAAAGTATTTTAAATTAGTTGACCATATTAACCAAATAAAAATAAACCTATAAAACATTGCTTCAAAATTGAAGCAATGTTTTTTTAGATTTATTTTTAATGTAATACAAATGTAGATATCAAAATCTTATAATAAATAAAAATGAATAAAAATAAATATAACAAAAACCAATAATTTTTGATAAAATGTATTATAGGATAATAACAATAAAAATATATAAAGTGATAGAAAATTGGAGGATATAATATGGATGAAAAAAAATTAGCATCAGATTACTTTATGGAAGGTTTAAACTGTGCAGAATCAGTTATAAAAGCATATAACGAAGAATTTGGAACTGATATACCGATAAGAATAGCTAGCGGACTTGGTGGGGGATGTGCTGTTGGAAACTTATGTGGAGCAGTAAACGGTGCATGTATATGTGCAAGTTTCGCAAAAGGTAGAGACGAAGTAGGAGAAGAAAACCCAGCAAAAACTTACACAAAAAAAATAATGCAAAAAACAATAGATCATTACGGAACTACAGAATGTAGAGCACTTAAAAAAGATAGAGTAGGATGCAAAGAAATAGTTGATTTTTCTTATGAAGCATTAAAAGATATATTTTATGATATGGTGATGGATTACTGCTTTGCAATTAGTGAATTTAATATAAAACATCACTCATCA
>NZ_JADPET010000202.1 GCF_015667935.1 Clostridium sp. 1001270J_160509_D11
TAAATCTAGACAAAATTGTGTATAATAGAATTTTATGTTTATTATACAGTAAATTAAAAAAAGATTTTTTATTTTGTATATATTAATGTAATAACACTAAAGTGTGCTATAATCTAACTACGTAGTTAAATTAAATATCCCCTTTTATGTAGAAATTTAGAGTTTTATAGGAAAAATTAAAAAAGGGAGAAAAAACATGATTCTAATGATAGATAACTATGATTCTTTCGTATATAACTTAGTTCAATATTTTGGTGAACTAAACGAAGACATGGTAGTGAAAAGAAACGACGAAATTACGATAGACGATATAAAAACATTAAACCCTGAAATTATCGTCTTATCACCAGGACCTTGCAGTCCAAATGAAGCTGGAATTTGTATGGATGTTGTAAAACATTTTAAAGGCATAATACCTATACTTGGTATATGTTTAGGACATCAAACTATAGGGCAGGTATTTGACTCTAAAATAGTTAAAGCTATAGAGCCTGTTCATGGAAAAGTACACAGTATAACTCACGACAATAAAGGAGTTTTCACAAATTTAAAAAATCCTTTAAATGTCACAAGATACCACTCTTTAGTAGTAGATAGAGATACTTTATCAGACGAGTTAGAAATAACTGCAGAGACTAAAGAAGGAGAAATCATGGGACTTAGACATAAAAAGTACATGATAGAAGGTGTGCAATTCCACCCAGAAGCAGTGCTTACTGAATGTGGACATGAACTTTTACAAAACTTTATTACTTTAGCTAGAGAAAAAGCAAAAAGCTCAGAAAGGGAAGAACAAAATGCTTAGAGAAATTAATACTAAATTAAATGCTTTTGAAATCTATACAATATTTAAATATGAAAATGACAGCTTTATACTAGACAGCGCAATGGATCCTGAAAAACTGGGGAGATACTCTTTTATAAGCAGTAATCCATTTAAAAAAATAAAAGCAAAAGATTCTAAAACAAATCCTCTTGATGATTTAGAGGAAGAACTTAAAAATTATCAGGGCGAAAATGATACACATTTGCCATTTGTAGGTGGCGCGGTAGGTTATTTATCTTATGACTTAGGAAACTATATGGAAAAACTACCTAAAATTGCAGAGGATGATATGAATGTATATGACTTATATTTTGGGTTTTACAATTGGGTAGTTGTAGTTGACCATCTAGAAAACAAAACTTACATAGCAACACCGAATTTAGACAGACAAAAAGAGGAATCTTTAATTGATGAAATTGAGAGAAAAATAAAAAATGCAGAACAAAATGGGATAGACCCAATTTGTTATGAAACTAAAAACATTAAACCTATAAAACTTAAATCGAATTTCACAAAAAAAGGATTTGAAGATGCCGTTCAAAAAGTAAGAGACTACATAAGAAGCGGGGATATATATCAAGCAAATTTAACTCAACGTTTTAGTGGAAAAACCACTTTATCTAGTTACGAATTATATAGAGATTTAAGAAGATTCTCTCCAGCACCATTTGGAGCATTCTTAAACTTCGATAAATTCCATATACTATCTAATTCACCAGAAAGATTTATAAAGTGTGTAGATAGAAAACTAGAAACTAGACCGATAAAAGGTACTAGACCTAGAGGTAAGGATGAAGCTGATGATTTAAGATTAAGAGAAGAATTAGTAAATAGTGAAAAAGACAGAGCAGAATTACTTATGATAGTAGACTTAGAAAGAAATGACTTATCTAGAGTATCAAAAGTAGGTACTGTAAAAGTTCCTGAGCTATTTGTAATTGAACCTTATGCAAATGTAAATCACTTAGTTTCAACAGTAGTAGGAACTTTAAAAGACGAGTATAATGCAGTAGATGTAATAAAGGCCACTTTTCCTGGGGGGTCAATAACAGGTGCGCCAAAAATTAGATCTATGGAAATTATAGAAGAGTTAGAGCCAACTAAGAGAAATGTTTACACAGGTTCTATTGGGTATATAGGATTTGATGGAAATATGGACTTAAATATAGCTATAAGAACTATAGTAAAAGAAAATGAAGATGTTTACTTCCAAGTTGGTGGAGGTATGACATGGGGTTCTAATCCTAGTGATGAATATCAAGAAACACTAGACAAAGCTGCTTCTATAATGAAAGCACTTAGAGGTTACTATGAAGAGTAATATTTCTTTTAATTCAACCCTTACAAAATTTGGTATAGGTTTATTTGAAACTATAAAAGTTACAGATTATCCTCTAGATTTAGATTTACATATGAATAGATTATTTAATTCGATAAAAGAATTAAATTTAAGTATTGAAAATGATAAAGAGTTTTATAAAGAAACAATTTTAAAATATATAAAAGAAAACAACGTGAAAAATAAAGCACTGAGACTTACAGTATTTGACGAAGGATATAATATAAGTTTGAGAGATATAACTTATAACGAAGATACTTATAAAAAAGGGTTTAGTCTATGTATATCTCCAATTAAAAGAGGAGACAGCATAATATACAGACATAAGACAACTAATTACTTTGAAAGTATGTACTCTAAACATTATGCAACTGATAGAAATTTCAATGATGCTATTTTTCTAGATAGCTTAAGCAATATTCTTGAATGTTCAATGAGTAATATATTCTTTATAAAATCAAATACTATATATACACCAAAGAGTTCATCTCCAATTTTAAATGGGATAATGAAGTCTAATGTTAAGAGTATTTGTAAAAACTTAGATATAAACTTAGTAGAGTGCGATATAAATATTTCATGTATAGATGAATACGATGCCGTATTTGTGACAAATAGCTTAATGGGAATTATGCCAGTTACAAATATATGTGATGTAAATTACGATAAAAATTACGACTTAATAAAAAAATTACAAAAGAATCTATAAAAGGAAGTGAGTCTATGTCAAAACTAAGCGAGATATTCAATAGAGAAATAGATTTGATAAAAAAAGACGAAAATACGTTAGGTATAGTTCTTGTAGGTTCTAGTAAAGATTTAGATTTTGAAAAAGATATAAAAATAAATGATATAGATCTTTTTATATTTACAAAAGAGCAAGATGAAAACCAAATTCGTATAAATAAAGAAATCTCTTCTATAGAGTTTGATTTAAATTACATATCTATAAAAGGGTGCAAACATTTTATAGAAACTAAAGAATACTTCTTTTTAAAAATAAATGATGGAAAGATAATTTATGATACTTGTGGTTTTGCAAAAGAAACACTACAAAAATGCAAAACTATTTATGATAACGGTCCTGATAAGATTTGTGAAGAAGAAAAAAGAGATAAGATGCTAGAAATTAAATCGGAAATTAAAAAACTAGAATCAAAAGACGAATTTGAAGAATTTGAATACGACTTTTTTATAAATATAGCTCTTAGAGATTTAATAAGAATGTATTATATTAAAAATGATAAATGGGTACCTAAGGACAAAAAATTATTAAAAAGCATAAAAAAAGAGTATAAAAATTTAGTAGATAGATTAAATAAATTTCCACAAGGGGCACCAGAATCTAAGACATTATATG
>NZ_JADPET010000203.1 GCF_015667935.1 Clostridium sp. 1001270J_160509_D11
ATCATATATTATTTATCGCAATAATATAACATATTAATTTTATATTTACAACTACTAATTTTTATTTTTATAAATTTTAATTATTTTAATGCAACATAAATATCTATTTCTGCATTTTCTACATCAGCATTTTTATATTCTTCAAAATCGCCAGTAAAACTTCTGTCTAAGTCCATTTGCCAAATTTGTTGCCATGCATCTACAACAGCTGTAACCATATTTCCACATATAGAAAATTTGGCATATTTTCCAGCAGGAATTATTTTAACATCTAAATTTTTATTATTCTCATCTAAACTTGAAACTTCGTTTCCGACAGTAATGCAATACCCATTTTTATCTTCTGTATAATCAGAATATAGTCCTATTGCAAATTCATTAACTGTATTTTTAATTTTATCATGAATTCCCCCTTGATAAAATTTTCCCCATAAACCACCAATAACATTACTCATATCTGGAGAACTATTTGATGTGTTTGCACTTGCACCTACAAGTATCTTTTCATCTAAATTTACTATTTCATATTCCATAAAAATACCTCCTAACATAATTTAATATTTGACTATGTTTTGAGATAATTATACTAAGTTTAATATGACAACTATATGTCATATTTTATAAGTTTTTTATATATTACTTATATATCTTTAGTGTTTGTTCTAAGTAATTTTTAAATTCGTTTCTCAATTGTATTGGCTCTAATATTTCACAGTATGGACCAAAAGTAGAGATATAATAAATTATCCATTCACTCTTTGGCATATCTATTTCTGCTATAAAACTTCCATCTTCTATTATTATAAATTTATCAAATTCCTCATAAATTCTATATGCCATTTCTTTTTGTATATGCAATTTCATGTGAATATATTTTGTATTATTGTATGTATTTTTAGTTAGTAATATTTTTGATGGTGCAGTATGTATAGTATCTTCATTTATTATAATTAAATTATTAATTCTCGTTAATTTAAAAAATCTATAATCACAACGTTTATCACAATATCCATACAAATACCATGCTCCCCCTTTTGAGCAAAGTTTTAAAGGCTCAACTTTTCTATGCGTTTGTTCTCCTTTAGAGTTTGAATACTCAAATTTTATTTTTTTCTTACTAAGTATTGCTGACTTTAAAATTTGAAAAATCTCAGATTGGTTTTTATAATCATTCCATGATGAAAAATCTATCTCTATCCAATCTGTATATGAATTTCCAAATAAACTACTTATCTTTTGAATCAGTTCGTGTTTTTCTTTTGAATTGTTTGTGTCCACTGCTTCAACTGCTCTTAAAGAGGCAAGTATATTTTTTCTTTCATCTTCTGTCAAAATAGTCTTATCTAGTATATAGTTCGGTAAAAGTGCAATTCCTCCACCCCTTCCTTTCATCATATAAACAGGTATTCCAACAGACGATAAAACGTCTATATCTCTATAAATTGTCCTCGTCGATACTTCAAATCGTTCAGCTAATTCTTCTGCTGTTATACGTTCTTTCTGAAGTAAAATATATATTATCTCAAATAATCTATTAATTTTCATCTAGTATTTCCTCTATTTTAATTTAAAATATATTTTGATATAATTAAATTTCATTTAGTTCTTGGTTGTTACATTTTATTCTTAAAAGAAACAATAACGAATATATTCGGTTATATAAATACTCTATAAAATCCTTATCATTTAAAACTTCTCTTTTTTGTTTAGCTTTATTTAAATATTCATTATGTCTAATATCAAAATACTCATTTATTATTTTATTGATTTCATATAACTCATTATGTATAACTGTATAAACTTTGCTATCTCTATTTTCTCCAACTAATAGTGCAATTTCTTGATTTTTCATCTTAATTCCATCGCCATCATTTATCGAGACTATATATTGTAGTGAATCTGTTATATAATCTAATGCTGTTTTTTTATCTAATAACTCATCACTTATTATTAATTCCTCTGAGTATTTAATTTTTCTTTCAAGCTGCTCATAATTATAAATATATTTTATTTCATTTGAACTTTTATGCCCTACTGAAATAAGTACTCCATTTCTAAGCTTCAATGGAATATTAAATTTCACCAATCTTTTATTTACATCTACTGTGAAAGCATACCTATCCTTTATAAATTCTGAATATGTTAACTCCGTTAGCATCTTTAATGATTTAACTGTGATTGTTTCATCCTTTTCTAAAATTCCATCGTATTCTACACCAAAGTTTAATTTATAATAATGATTAAAATCTATATCTAAATAAGGTTTTGCATCATCATGTTCATCATAACTAATAAATTGCTCTTTTATTAAATTATTTTGTGGTAATTCGTATAAATACCATTGTTTAAAACTCACCCAAAATCTATCTAAATTATTTTCCATATATACCCCCAATATATTTTGAAATTTAATCTGATAATGTAATTCTAGCACTCCTGTTTTATCATAACAATTAATAAAATTTTACGGTCTACATGAAAATCCAATACCCAATGCCCCTGGTCCTGTATGACAAGTAACTCCAAATGATAAATAATTACACATTACTTCATGCCCCGGAAATGCTTCTTTAATATCTTGCACCCATCTTTGCGTTGTTTCATCAGCAGCACCTGATGATATTCTTCCGCCACGTCTTAAATATTTTAAATCATCTACAGCTATAAAAATCGCCATTTTTTATTTAGCTTGTTCTAATTTTAATTTAATCTCGCTAGCTGAAAGTCCTTCTTCTATCATTTCTAATGCATCCAATATTGATTGATGTAGTGGTGTTGATATTCTCCCATGATCCACAACATAAACTTTCTCTTTATATTTTTCCTCTTGTGCGAGCATTGCCGCAGTAGAATATGAACCACTTAATCCACTACTAAGAGGCATATATAAAATATTATCGTATTCTTCTAAAACACCATCCCATAAATTCATAACGTCTTCTGGTGATGGTTGTGATGTGCTAATATCTTCTTGGTTAATCAATTTTTCCATAAGTTCATTTCGAGTTATATTTTTCCCCTCATAATAACACTCTCCACCAATATAAAATGGCATAGGTAATATTTTTATACCTAATCTGTCTGCCTCATCTTGAGTAATACTGCTATGACTATCTGTTACAATTCCTATTCGACTAATTATTTTTCCTAACCCTCCTATTATATAAAACTATACCTATAAAATTTTATATGAATATGTCTATTTTAACATAGTGTTTCCTATTTTCTCATTTTTTACAAAACTAACTTAATTTATTTTCATATATTTAAAACTATGCATTGTCTAATATTTACAGAAAAATGATGTATTATACTATATTTTATAGTTTATTAAAATATTTTTTTATGATGAATTATCATATTAAGTGCAACACTTAAAAATGGATAAAAAAATAGCTCATAAGTTTATGTTCATGTTACAGTA
>NZ_JADPET010000204.1 GCF_015667935.1 Clostridium sp. 1001270J_160509_D11
TTCTGCAGCAGTAAGACCTGCAGTTATTGTCATTATACCTGCTATAATCCATGCTAATATTCCAAGACCAGGAGCACCTCCTGTTAATGTGTATACCGCTTGAGGTTTAAAGAACACCCCACCACCTATAACCATACCTACAACAGTAGATAAAGCTGCGGCTATACCTAAGCTTTTTTGTAGTTGCTTATTTTCCATAAACCATGCTCCTTTCGCATATTATTTTCTTTTGTTTTATTTTAGTCGCTCTAATTAGTATACAGGTTTCTCTTGTTTATTCAAGCTGTATTTTAATCCCTAAAATGGTAATTTTATGTATATAGATAGATTTCTTATAATAGGCATCTCTTTTTATATCAAATCAAAAAAGTTTTTCTAAAAAATTATATTCAGGTAAATAATTAAAACATGTAAATGAATACTGTCCATTCATCGAATTTGGTTTTACTCTAGACATGCTTATAAATATTGCATTGCCTACATTTTTTCTAATATCCACGATATTTTCGCTTCTACAAGAATCTAAAACTAAAATGATATTAGGTGTTTGCCACCCCTTATAACTGTGATATGAGCATACTTTTAGTCTGCCTGTTCCGCCTCTAAATTTCCATTTTTCATTTCTTCTCTTTTTTTCGTCTTTGGCTTTATTCATATCGTATACATGAGATACTTTTAATCCTTTATCAGTAAAAAATTTTACAATATCCACACCTGTATTTTCGTTTGTAGTTAAAATAGTTATATCTTCTAATTTATTATATTCTAACAGTTCTTTTATTTTTAAATCAATTCTATTTAATTTATCTTCTTTAGAATCTGTATTAGAATTTATCCACTTTATACTTCTAAGTAAACTTATTTGATTAGAATTACTTTTAGGAGTCAATATATTTTCTTCATGTATGCCTAATTCTTTGCGTACAAGTTCTATTTTTTCAACTATCTCTTTTGGTAGCCTATATGAAATTTTTAAATATCCAGGTTTTCCTTTAAATCCTATGTTTTTTATCTGTTCACTATCTTCAATCCATATTCCATGTTCATATATATCTTGTGATTTATCATATACAATAAATAATTCGCCTTTTTGAGTATAAAATTTTTTAAGAAATCTGATCCAATCTCCTCTAAAATCTTGTCCTTCATCTATCAATATATAATCATACTTAAATTCATCTTTTAATGGGTTTAACTCCATAAATTTTTCAATACATTTAATCCAATCTTGTGTAAAATCATAATCTTTATTATTATGAATATCCAATTCATTATATGGAAGCTTTATACAATATGATGCAGCTACAACTTTTAGGAATTCATGAAAATATAGTACACTTAAATTTTGTTTTAATTTCCATCTGTCATCTAGCCCAAATTGTTGGCTGCATAAATCTTTTAGATAGTGTCTTAGTGTTATATTATATGTCAAAATAAGTACACGATAATCTTTTTTCAATGCTCTGGCAGCCTTTTCAGCTAAAACTAGTGATTTGCCTGCTCCAGGCACTCCTCCCCATCTACGTATAGAATTTTGTTTTAAATTTGCTAAGTCTGATTGTTCTTTAAATAGTTTAAATGGCTCTTTTCTTTCATAATTATAATCTGCACATTGTAAATTTTTAATTAATTGATGTACCATATTTTCTAACATATTGTCTTTATTATACTTTGATTCTTTAACTGTAAGTGCCCATGTATATTGTGTCTTATTGAGTGTTTTATTTATATCATTTATTTTATCTATATCATCATCTGTCCAAATTTTAGTGTATGTATTATTTGTACAAAATTCTAAAGCTTTTTCTTTAGATGGCCCGTGAAAATATACGACTGTCTCAATATATCCATAATAATCATTATTTTTAGAAACAAAATCTTCACTATTATTTAAATCAGATTTAAGGATGCAATTTTTATAAGTTTCAACTTGTTCTACCGGATCTTTTTTATGTAATCTTCCATCTGTACCTTTGATATACCCTTCAGATTTATAAATATCTAAATTTAGATTCCAATCTTTTACCTCAATAATTATAACGCCTTTTTTAGGATTAAGTAATATAAAGTCTGGTTTTATAGAGTCTATGTGAGGTTGTTCAAATACTGTCCATCCATCAAATCTAGGGCTATTTTTTAAAACATTTAATAATTTTTCCTCCCCCTCAGTTCTTTTATCTCTTGGATTAATATTTTCAAATATATCTGCTGACATATAATCTACTCCCCTCAATAATAACTTTTTTATTTAAACAACAATGTTTTTAAATACTTGTTACTTTTTTAATAAAAATTCTTACTAATATAATATATCTATAAAATATACTTGTAATGACTAAATCTTATCTCTTAATTAATTTTTCTTACCTTGAATATTTTATAAATAATTGGAAATAATATTTTGAGATGCACTAATGCGAACAAAAAATAACGATTTATTAAACTGTAATACAACACAAACTACTAATTGTTGCTAAAAAATAGTTAAAAAATCTATATCAAAAAAATTAGTTATAATAAAGATTTTTTTATAATATTACTATTTTATATATCTTGTATACTAAATTCCATTGTGATATAATAATTTAGTTATAATAAGAAAAGGAGATTTTTATATGTCAATTAAACATAAAATAATAAATATTGCAGTAATTGCCCACGTTGACGCCGGAAAATCAACTCTAGTTGATGCTTTCTTATCTCAAAGTGGTGTATTTAGAGCAAACGAAGTAGTAAAAGAATGTGTAATGGATAGTAATGACCTTGAAGCAGAAAGAGGTATAACAATATATTCTAAAAACTGTTCTATAAATTATAAGGATTACAAAATAAACATAGTAGATACTCCAGGACATAGTGACTTCTCATCAGAAGTAGAACGTGTTATAAAAACAGTTGATACAGTTATATTACTTGTAGACGCTTCTGAAGGGCCAATGCCTCAAACAAGATTCGTTTTACAAAAATCATTAGAATTAGGTCTTAGACCTATATTATTCATAAATAAAATAGATAAAAAAGACCAAAGAGCTGAAGAAGTTGTTGATGAAGTATTCGATTTATTCGTAGACTTAAATGCAACTGATGAACAATGTGAATTCCCAATAATCTACGGTATAGCTAAACAAGGTATAGCAAAAAGAGAAATGGATGACGATAGCACAGACTTATCTCCATTATTCGAAACTATAGTTGACCATGTTGAAGCATATCCAGATTATGACGACAAACACCTTCAACTTCAAATATCTGCACTTGCATACGATGACTATGTAGGTAGACTTGGTATAGGTAGAGTTTACAAAGGTACTGTTAAAAGTGGAGAACAAATATCTGTATGTAAATCAGGTTCTGTAGTTTCTAGAGGTAAAATATCTAAATTATCAGTTTACGAAGGATTAAAACAAGTTGAAGTTAATGAAGCTGGTAGTGGTGAAATAGTTGTTATAGCAGGTATACCTGATATATCAATAGGTG
>NZ_JADPET010000205.1 GCF_015667935.1 Clostridium sp. 1001270J_160509_D11
TCTCTTTAATTTTTAATAAAAAAGGATGTGATTAATATTAAATTAAGAAAAATTTTTCTTTTAATATTTATGTTCTTAATTGTTACTTATCTTGGCACTAGTCAAGAGAAAAATTTAGAAACGATAGAGATAAAAATTATTAGTTACAATATACATAGTGGTACTGATAAAAATATGGCGCCGACATTATTTGATACAATAAATTTTTTAAAAAAGAGCAATGCAGATATTATATGTCTGCAAGAAGTCAATGAGTCATCTAAAATTGGATTTCAAGTCAGCAGTTTAAAAGAAGAATTAAATATGAATCTACATTTTGGAGCAAATGTTGTTGCTAACAACACTAATTATGGATTGGCAACTTATTCAAAATATAAAATAATAGATGAAAAACATATTTACCTAAGTAGTACTAAGGAGCAGAGGGGATTTTTAGATACTACTATAAAAGTAAAAAATAAAAAAGTACATATAATAAATGTTCACCTAGGACTAAATGATATAGAAAGAAAAAAACAAATAAAAGAATTAGAAGAATATTTAAGAAAACTAAAAAATAGCTACTTTATCATTTTAGGGGACTTTAACGAAGGAAATTTATCATTAAACAATGATATGATGATAGATGCAGCAGAACAATTAAATAAATCAAACATACTAACATTTTCTATTGGATTAGATAGAATCGATTATATGTTTGTCTCAAATAATATAAAAGTGGAGTCTTATGAAGTATTAATAAAAAATATGTCAGATCATTATCCAATAGTTGCTAAAATATTGATATAATTATGTTATAATAAATAAGAAATAGTTAACTTAATGAGGAGGTAATGTATGAATTTTACATTTTGTCACAATAATTTTAACGTATTAGATTTAGAAAAAAGTCTTAAATTTTATGAAGAAGCTTTAGGTCTTAAAGAAGCAAGAAGAAAAGTTGCAGATGATGGAAGTTTTATACTTGTATATTTATCTGATGGAAAGACAAATCACACTTTAGAACTTACATGGTTGAGAGATTGGGATAGACCATATAATTTAGGTGATAATGAATTCCACCTAGCTTTAGAAGTAGATGATTTTGATAAAGCATATGAACACCATAAAGAAATGGGATGCATTTGTTTTGAAAATAAAGCAATGGGAATATACTTCATAAGTGATCCAGATAATTATTGGATAGAAATATTACCAGCAAATAGAGGATAATAAAATTTAGTAATAAATAATACGGGGGAATAAGATTATGAATAAGGTATTAGTAGCGATAGGAGTAGGGGCTGTAGCTGTATCTTTAAATGTAAATAAATCTTATGCTGATTCTAATGCAACAGTCAATGTAAGCGCATTAAATATAAGAAGTGGCCCAGGGATAAATTATTCAAAAAAAGGAGTAGTTTATAAAGGGGCCTCTTTAAATATAATTGAAACAAATGGAGAATGGTCACATGTTACCTTAGATAATGGTGAAAAAGGATGGGTTTATTCAAAATATATAAATAGCACTTCATCATCAAATAATATAGTAAATAATGTATCTGGACAAGTTAGTGTAACTGCTAGTTATGTAAATATTAGAACAGGAGCAGGAACTAATAACACTATAAAGACAGTCGTGCCATATGGTACAAAGCTTACATTAATAAGTAAATCCAATGGGTGGTATAATGTAAAATTAGAAAACGGTACTACTGGATGGATAAGTGGAAAATACATATCTACCATAAGTAATAATCAAAACAGCAATCAAAGCAGCAATACATATAACACCTTTACTCCATGTAATGGAAAGGTTACAAGTTATGCAAATTTAAATGTAAGAAGTGGACCTGGTACAAATTATACTATAAAGACAAGACTTATTTATGGACAAGTAGTCAAATTAACTGAAAAATCCAATGGATGGTATAAAATTACCTCATCAAATGGTTCAGATGGATGGGTACATAGCGACTATATAAAAATAACTACAGAAGCTGTAAGTAAGCCGAGTGGTACAACTTTAAATAATAGTAACACATCATCAAATAATAGTAATAGATCTGCTGTTGTAAACTTAGCGTACTCATTGCTTGGAAAGCCGTATGTTTGGGGAGCTAATGGTCCAAATAGTTTTGATTGCTCAGGATTTACTAGATATGTATATCTACATGCAGAAGGTAAATCTATACCAAGAGTATCTTATGAACAAGCAAAAATAGGAACAGCAGTAGCAAGAGGAAATTATCTTCCAGGAGATTTACTATACTTTGCAACAACAGGTACAGGAAGAACGAGTCATGTAGGTATTTATGTTGGAAATAACACATTTATACATGCAAGTGGCAGTGCATCTAAACCAGACAAAGTCATTGTATCTAGCTTAAGTGGATATTATGGACGAGTATTACTAGGAGCTAGAAGATTTTAAATAAATATATTCATAAAAAGCAAACCCTTTAAATATAATTGTATAAATAATATTTAAGGGGGCTTAACTAATGAGTAATAAAAAGATATACAAAGGTTTAAATAAAAGACGAAGATTTCACCCTAGAAAATATATAACAATAATACTTTGTATGGCTTTAATAATCGGATATGGTTATAAGAAAATTAAGTTGGACGAAGTATTTAAAAATATCGATATATCTAAAAACGTATCTTCTTTAGTAAATAAATTATATTTTTGGCAAGACCCAGCATCTGAAATATTCAACTTAGCATCGACAAGTACTCAAAAAATAGACAACTCATCACAAAAAAATGTAACTGATAAATCTAATGAAGAAAAATCACAAAAAAGTTCAACAGCAGATAACTCATCAACAAATACAGAAGTAGCAGTAGTAGATGGAATTGATGTTTATCTAATACAAGTGGGATCTTTTGATAACAATAAAGACTTAAATAAAATTACAGCTAAATTAAAAGAAAATAAGATTCCAAATTCAAGTATAAAAATAGACGGCGCAAATAAAGTACAAGCATATATATCATTTAATGAAGATGATGTAAGAAATAATTTAGAAAAAACAAAGAAAATAGTAGATGATGCATTCTTGACAAAATTAGAAATACCGGTATTGTCTTTGGAATATACAGAAGAATATTCTTATATAAAAGATATTGCCGATAATTTGAACTCATTATTAAAAAATTATGAAGAGGAATCAAATTATTTAAATAAAAATAAAGATAATTTAGATAGTGGAGAATATAAAAAAATACTTACAAAAAGAGAAAATATTTTAGATAAATTAGAAAATGAAGTAAATAAAATAAACTATAAAGAATTAGATAGCTTTAAGACTAATTTATTGTCTTATACTTCACAAATAAGAGATAATATTTCTAAGTATGGAGATAAAATTGATACAAAAAATGAATATAATTAAAAGACCTGTATTAAAGTTCGGAAAAGATGGGAAAAATTCTAACTTAATAAATAATAGTGTAATGTTT
>NZ_JADPET010000206.1 GCF_015667935.1 Clostridium sp. 1001270J_160509_D11
TTACTGAACCGAGCAAGTTTACTATTTTTTCAAATTCCTCACAACTAAAATCCATACACATAATTATTATAAAAGAATTTTAAAATAAAAATAAATTAAAAACTTAGTGATTTATATTTAATAATTATTAGGAAGGTGAAAATATTGATTATATCTGTTAAAGAGATAAAAAAATTTATTATATGTGTTGCTATTCCGCTAGTAACAGGTATACTAAGTAGTTCAATTGCAGTTTTACTATCTCAAATGCCTTTTAAAATGCAGTATATGCAATTAATAAAACCGGATTTTTCTCCTCCGGCATCAGTATTTCCTATTATTTGGCCCATATTATATATCTTGATGGGTATATCAGCGTACATAATTCTAAGTTCAAAGAAAAGTACTCAAAAAATAAATGATGCTATGTTCTTTTATTATCTTCAATTAGTTTTAAATTTTCTATGGAGTATATTGTTCTTTGGATTAAACTTAAGATTTGTTGCATTTATAGAAAGCATACTTTCAGGTCTTGTCCTTATAGCAATGATTTATAAATTTTATAAAGTAGATCAAAGAGCAAGTTTAATAAACATACCTTATTTACTTTGGATATTTTTTGTAATATTTTTAAGCTATTTTATATGGATATTAAATAAATAAGTTTACTACCTATAGGGTAGTAATTTTTTTTGTTTAAATATTAAAAAAGAGTTTGTGTCATATACATAATATATAACATATAACATTTATAAGCATTTAAATTCATAAAATATATGAAGAAAATCTATTTAAGGAGGAAGTTTATGGAGATATCATCAGATTTACAAGTTATAAAACCTATTATTACTATTGTTAGTAATACGTTTTTGAGTATAGAAAATTACGTAAATATAGTTGAATTTGATAATAATTTAATAAGAATAAAGACAAAAGAAAAAATAGTTAAAATAACTGGCGATAAACTTGTTCTAAAGTATATAAACGAAGGGGAGATAGGCATAAAGGGGATAATTTATTCTCTAGAATATGTTGATTAAGGGGAGGAATAAAATTGATTAATTATATTAAAGGATATTATGTATTAGTTGTGGAAGGGATAGATACAGAGAAATATTTGAATTTTATTTGTAAAAATAGAGTACCTATTTATAATGTAAAAAGAATTGATAAAACAAAAGTAGAATTTAGTGTATCTAGAAGTGATTTGAAAAAAATAAAAAATATGTATAGAGGTAATAAGTTTGAGGTTAAAATAAAACAAAAAACAGGAATTCCATTTTTAGCAAGAAGAATATATAAATACAAAACAATGGTTTTTTCTGCAATAGTATCTCTTTTATTACTTCTTTCGACAACTCAATTTGTAACAGATATATACATAGACTGTCCTGAAGGTATAGATAAAAAAGTATTAAAGGCAGAGTTAGAAGAATGTGGATTAAAACCTGGAGTATTTAAAAAGACAATAGATAGAAAAATTATTAGAGATCATATAATGCAGGAAATAGACGAAGTTGCGTACTTATCTATCAATGTAAAGGGAACAAATGTATTTGTAACAGTTACAAAAAAAGATGATGAGAGTACAAAAGTAGCTAATTCTAATTATTGTAATATTATTGCATCTAAAAATGGTATAATAGAGAAGGTAATTGCAAGAAGTGGAGAAGCTGTTGTTCAAGTAGGGGATATAGTCAAAAAAGGAGATCTTCTAATTCAGGGTGCAAATACCACATCTATGCCGGAAGTATGGGCGACAACTTTTTATGAAAGTGTTCAGAAAAAACCGTACATAAAAACAATAAATAAAAAGACAGGCAAGAGCAAAAACGTATACACTATAACTTTTTATGACAAAGAATTTGAAATAAATAGAAATATAAAATATAAAGATTACATAATTGAAAATAAAACTAAAGATATTAAACTTGGCAATTATACTTTCCCAATTAAGATAGTAGTGAGCACATTTTATGAAGTGCAAAAAAAACAAGTTGAAGTAGATTCAAACAAATTAAAAGAAGAATTAAAACAAAAAGCATTGAAAGATTTATATTATATGATGCCTGCATCTGCTAAAATGGGGGATGTAAATTATCAACATAAAGTTAGTAAAAATATGTTAGAATATATTGTAACAGTACAAGCAAGTGAAGATATATCCAAAGTATATTCTCTTAGTAAGCAAGAAATAAATCAAATTTTACAAGAAAATAGCAAGAGTGAAGATGGAGAACCAGTGCCATCTAATCCAACTAAAAGACCTATAAATGATATAAAAAATGAATTTGAACAACAACAAAATAACAAAGATGATGAAACGAAGAATAATTAATAAAATATATGAATAAAAAGGGTAAAACTTTTAAGGAGGCACAATTTAATTGATAACACAAAGAAAATTTTTAATTGCAGAACAAGAATTTGAAAGAGAATTATTTGGAAACTTCGATGAAAATATTAAATTAATAGAAGATACATTAAGTATTGATGTTATTTTAAGAGAAGGTAATATTGTTTTAATGGGTGAAGAAAAAAACGTAGACTTAGCATATAGGCTTATGACTGAATTACAAGATACTGTTATAAAAGGAAAATCACTAGATAAACAGTCAGTTACTTACAGTTTATCATTATTGCTTGAGGGCAGTGAAATGATGATAAAAGAACTAGATGATGTTATAGTTGTAACAAAAAAGGGAAAAGCAGTACAACCTAAGACGCTAGGTCAAAAGAAATATATTGAATTAATAAATCAAAATGATATAACCTTCGGAATAGGACCAGCTGGTACAGGTAAAACTTATCTGGCAGTTGCGATGGCTGTTAGTGCTTTTAAAAAGGACGAAGTAAATAGAATTGTATTAACTAGACCAGCAGTAGAGGCAGGAGAGAGTTTAGGATTTTTACCAGGAGATTTAAAAGATAAGGTAGATCCATATTTAAGACCATTATACGACGCTTTATTCGATATGCTTGGTGGAGAAAGAGTAAACAAATTCCTAGAAAGAGGTACTATAGAAGTTGCACCACTTGCATTTATGAGAGGTAGAACATTAGACAATGCCTTCATAATACTAGATGAAGCTCAAAATACAACTCCAGAACAGATGAAGATGTTTTTAACAAGACTTGGATTTGGGTCTAAAGCTGTAGTAACAGGAGATATAACTCAAACAGATTTACCAGATAAAAAGAGAAGTGGGCTAGTTCAAGCGACAACAATACTTGAAAATATAAAAGGAATTGGTAAAATAGAACTTACAGAAAAAGACGTTGTAAGACATGAATTAGTTCAAAGAATAATAAAAGCATACGATAAGTATGAAAAAAAAGAAGAATTCAAAAAAAGTAAAAAAGAAAAAGAAAAAACAATGAAAAATTCTAGAAGATAAGAATTTAAAAATAAATTATAAAGATAATAACAAATATAGGATTAAATAATTTCCTATAT
>NZ_JADPET010000207.1 GCF_015667935.1 Clostridium sp. 1001270J_160509_D11
GAAATAGTAGATATTGAGTACGTAAAAGAAGCTGGACAATTTTATCTAAGAATTTATCTTGAAAAAGATGGGGGAATTTAGATTTTACAATATCTGTTCTTGAGGAAGATGAAGATATATTAGCTTCTTTAAATTGCAACTTAAAGAGCTTTATTGATTTTACTATAGTAGATCAAGATGGGGTTTTATTAGTGACGAATAAAAGAGTTTTATTTTGTAAATATAAAGGAAGGGATTTATCTGTAGTACACGATTTTGAATATAAACTAATCACATCTTTTAATGTTAAAGAAGATGATTATAAAAATAAATATATTATATTTAAATATAATGGAGATAGAGTCAAGATTACTAATATAACAGGTGGGGATATATTAGAAGTAGCTTATATAATGTCTAAAAAGCAAAGAATTTTATAAATATTATACTTATATAGAAGTATTTAAGTATATATACAAAATATATAAGTCTTTAGTAAATATACAAACTAAAAGCCTTTAAATAGATATTTAACTCTATATGAAGGCTTTTTAAAATTATAAATATTTTTTCTTTTTACAATACATAAGATTTAATATCTCTACTTCTTCATATGATACATTTAATAATTTGACGATTATATGTTTTCCGAAGTTGTTGTTTAAAAGCCAGATTATCTCTTGTTGCTTTTGAGCTTCTGTCTTTTTATTTAAATCCCCTTCAAACAAAACCTCCATATAATACTTATGTAGTATTAAGAGACATGGAATAATAAAGTAGTATTTGCATCCTAAAAGACCTATACCTGCTGCAAAATGGGCTACTATCTTATTTATCTTATCTAATTTTTGATATGTACTTTGTTTTTCTTTATATATATTCAGTGCAAAACTCATAAAAAATAATGTTATACATAGTGGGTATAATGTATAACCACAAATCAAACTCAATATGTTTAAATTTGAAGTAGGTATATTGCCCATTACAACAAAGTCGCCATAAACATACTCATATAAACATATAATAAGTCCTAAAATGGCTCCAAAAGCTTGTGCATACATATAAATCTCCCCTCCTTTAAGAAATAAACCTATCTGTTATAATTAAATATATGCTGAATTTGTAATATATATATGTATTAAATTTATCTTAAAAATATTTATATTTTATTTAAAACGTTATATAATTTATTATAAACTATATATTAGTGTAATATGAAAAAATAATATAATTTATTATTTAGAATAATTGAGACTTGAAAGGATGAATTTATGTTTGACAATTTTGAATTTATTTTTAAGATAGTATTTCTTTGTCTTTCTATAGGGTGGATTGGCAACATATTATTACTGACTTCAGAGAGGCAAATTCTAATAAATCCCCTACTTATATTGATAGCCTCACTTATAATAGTTATGCCAAATGACGCCAAAGAAGTGTTTGGCTTTGAAGCAGATAATGTAAAGATGTTTTTATATATTTTTTACTATGTAGTTATCTTGGTTGGAACTACACTTACAAGAGGGAAAAAAGGTAAATTAAAAAAGAGATAAATTACTATAAAAAAAGACTAATCATTAGTTAAATACAAATGATTAGTCTTTTTATTTTCTAACTTATTAATTTAAGTAACGTAATCTACGACTCGTTGGCGCTATGAGCGAAGTGAATTTTAAGCAACGGACGAAGTCGTTGGCGCCATGAGCGAAGCGAATTTTTATTTATTTTTTTACTTCTATATTTATAGTTGTTGTGGATCTTGGATAGTAATTGTCGTCTATTGATATTTTTATAGTGCAGTTTCCTTTAGATTGAGCTTTTAGAACTGTATCTTTTTCTAGGTTTACTACTTTACTATCGTCTATTGATACCATAAATGATGCATTTGTGGAGATTTCCTTAGTTACCTCCCAATACTTTTCGTATGAGTCTATGTATTTATATATTAGTTTGTTGACTGATATAGTGTCACCTTGCTTTAGTGTGAGTTTATTGTATTTTGGACAAAGCATATATTGATTTTGACCTTGTTTTATAAAGTTTAAGTCGGAGTTTACATCTACGTTATTTTGTATTAGTTGATTTATTACAGTAGAATCTGTTATGTAGTTGTTGGCTAGGTTGATGGATTTTATTTTTTTTAGTTTTAGTATTTCTTCTGGGACTTGTTTTATATTATTATTCCAAAATATAAAGCTATCTATATTTTCGAGATATGATATTCCTGTTAAATCTTCTATATTTTCGTTGTTTGCATTTAATTCACCGGATAAAGAAGCTATTTTGTTTAATGTTATTTCTTGGTGCTTAAAGTTTCTAGTTATCGTATTTCTAAAGTTGGCATCTGGAAATAACTTTTGAAGCTCTTTGTCTGATAAAGCTTTATTTTTATTTATAGCGCATACTTGGTTTAAAGCAGAAGGTATATAAAAAGTGCCGGCTATACTTAGAATTATCGATAATAATATAATAGAACAAAGTTTAATATATTTCATACTAATTCACTGCCATAATAAACTCTATATGACAGTTTCCTCCTTTCAGTTAAAATATATTAATTATTTTCTATTGTTATTATCAACAATCCTTGTAAATAGCCGGCACTTTCGTAACAATAATTTCTACTATTTTATATAGGATTCAATAATTATAGAGGTTTTACTGCTTCTAAACGATGTATTTTTATATTTTGTGACATAAATTTATCTTCGTACTCTGTAGTCACATTTTCAAACTCATCATTATTAGCTAAGTCTAATGATATGTTTTTTAATTTCCAATTGCAATCTGCTACTTCGTTTAATGAGAACTCAAATAAACCTACGTTATCAGTTTTGAAGTGTATTTCGCCTTTATCTTCTAATATAGTAGCGTATTTATCTAAGAAGCTTCTATGAAGTAATCTTCTTTTAGCCCATCTTTTCTTAGGCCATGGATCACAGAAGTTGATGTATATTCTAGATATTTCGCCTTTATCGAAGTAGTCTAATATATTTGAAACATCTGACCATAAAAATACAATATTATTTAAATTAGCTTCAGCTGCTTTTTCAACACCTTTTAATAAAACTTCTTCTTTTATTTCCATAGCTATATAGTTTATATCTGGGTTTTGTTTTGCTAAAGTTGTTATGAATTTACCACGACCTGTACCGAACTCTACATGTATTGGGTTGTTGTTTTGGAACTTTTCGCTCCACTTCCCTTTTAAATCTTCTATATTTTCTCTTATTACATAATCAGTGTAACTTAATAGTTTTATATCTGCACCTTTTTTTCTTCTTCTTCTCAAATTAATTCCTGTCGCTTAGTTTAAGCGGCATTTCCTCCTTAATAATAATTTTGTATTTCTATAATTATATTATTTATTATGTATATAGAAATGCTTATTTTATGCTTATTAATTTTATCA
>NZ_JADPET010000208.1 GCF_015667935.1 Clostridium sp. 1001270J_160509_D11
TTACCTCCTATATTATTTATTTAAATATTGTTTTAAATATTATAACATATAGATAATTATCTTATACTATAATATTAGAACAAAAAAATAAAGGGTTCAATTTATCCCCCTTTATTTTTTTAAGATTATTGACCTTGATGATATTTTCCTAAAAAGGCTCTAGTACGTTCATTTTTAGAATTAAATAATTCTTCTGGCGTACAATTTTCAACTATTACACCGTTATCCATAAATATCATTCTATCTGATATATCTCTAGCAAAAGACATCTCATGAGTAACTATTACCATAGTCATATTCATCTCAGCAAGTGAGCGTATAACTTTTAAAACTTCTCCTGTAAGTTCTGGATCAAGTGCTGATGTAGGTTCATCAAAGAAAAGAATTACTGGCTTTAGTGCAAGAGCTCTGGCTATTGCGACCCTTTGTGCCTGCCCTCCTGATAGTTGATGAGGGTATGCATCTTTTCTACTTTCAAGACCTAGCTTTTGTAATAGTTCCATTGCCTCTTTTTCTGCTATATCTTTAGGTATTTTTTTAACTCTTATAGGTGCTTGAGTTATATTTTTTAATACATTAAAATGTGGAAATAAGTTAAAGTTTTGAAATACAAGTCCTGTTTTTAATCTTATCTCGTTTAATACATCATTACTTGCATATTCTACTTTGCCATTATGTGTAGATACCATAACTTCTCCATCTACAGTAATTTTCCCGGAATCTATAGTTTCTAATCTATTTATACATCTAAGTAATGTAGATTTACCAGAACCAGAAGATCCTATTATAGAAACTATTTCTCCATGGTTTACTTCCATAGATATATCTTTTAGAACTTGTAAGTCTCCAAAGTTCTTCTCTAAATTTTCAACTGATAAAATTTTCATTTTTAGCCTCCTATTCATAGTAATCTAATTTCTTTTCTAAGTAGAAACAGAATCTTTCAACTACAGTATTCATAATTAGATAAAAAATACCAGCTACTATTAATGGTACTGTAGAAAATTGAGATGACATTGTAGCCCCTGCAAGTTTGAATATTTCTGCAACACCGATTACTTGAGCCAAAGCAGTATCTTTTACTAATGTCATAAGTTCATTACTCATAGGTGGTATTATTCTTTTTACAACTTGAGGTAAAATTATCTTAAAGAATGTTTCACTTTTTCCAAAGCCTAATACTGTTGCTGCCTCATATTGACCAACAGGTATAGATTCTATACCACTTCTATATATTTCAGCAATATAAGCACTATAATTTAATGTAAATGCCAGTATTGCTGCCCAAAATCTCGGTAAAGTTGTACCGAATATATAGTATGGTGCAAAATAGAAAAACATCAATTGAAGTATAAGAGGTGTTCCTCTCATAATAAGTAAAAATACTTGTATAGGTATTCTTATAATAGCGAATTTTGACATTCTACCAAAAGCTACAAACATGCCAAGTATTGATGAGAATATTATTGTTAAAAAGAATATTTCTAAAGTAACAATTGAACTTGGCAACATATTTTTGACTAAATTAATTATGCTTTCAAAATCCAATTTAATCCCCCCTGTCTAAAATTTATAAAGTCTTATATCTTAAAAAAGGCGCCAATTTTAAAGTCTTAGACTTATAAATTTGACACCTTTTAAAATATACTTTAGTCTGAAATTTTAAATTAACTATTTATCTTTACCGATTGTAGTTAAATCTTCACCAAACCATTTTTTACTTATTTTTGCTAATGTACCGTCTTTTTGCATTTCTTTTAAAGTATCTTCAACTTTTTTACATAAAGCGTTGTCGCCTTTTCTAAAACCAACACCCATTTCTTCGTCTAATATAGTAGTGTCTTCTATAATGCTGTATTTTCCTGGGTCTTTTGTCATATAGTAACGAGCAACTACTGTATCCATAGCAACTGCATCAGAACCGCCAACTTCTAAGTCCATTAATGCTTTTACATTGTCTTCAACACCTATAAATTCTTTAAAAGAATCTTTTAAATTAGTATCTTTGTCTATAGTAGCATATGCAGTTGATCCGCTTTGTGCTGCTACTACCTTACCTTTTAAATCAGCCTCAGTTTTTATTCCTGAATCAGCTAATACTACAAATATTTGTGGATTTGACATATAAGGTTCTGTAAAAGTTAGTACTTTTTCTCTTTCAGGAGTTATTCCAAAACCATTCCATATACAGTCTATATTTTTAGATGATAATTCTTGTTCTTTACTTTCCCAGCTTACAGGTTGGAATTTTGCTTTGATGACCATTCTCTTACATGTTTCTTTAGCTAAATCGACATCAAATCCCACAATCTTATTGTCTTTATCTCTATAACCCATTGGAGGGAAAGAATCATCTAATCCTACAATTAATTCACCTTTGTCCATTACATACTGTAGTGAATCATCATTTGAAGAACTGCTAGAATCTGACGATGAACATCCGCCTAAAAGTGTACTAAACCCCATCACAAGAGCTAATGCTATAGCTGATAATTTTTTCATAATACTACCCCCTATGAATATATTAAATTTTAAAAATTACTGCTTGAAGGAATAGTAGCACATTTCGATATGTAAGTCAATATTTTCCAGTTGCATTTCGAACTATATTGTAGTTTTAAATTTAAAGATTCGTTTTTAAACTATATACAACAAATTTCTCTTTATCATCATTTTTATATAGGTCTTTTAAAATGATTTCTTTTTCTAATATAAATGGTGTTCTATATTCTAAAAATTGAATATAATCATCACTTGGATAATAAATTATTAGATCCATATCCCTAGGATTTTCTTCATAAGATATTAATATATTTTCAATTACTTTCATAAAGATTTGGACTGAAAATGGATTGAAGAAATAAAACTTGTTGTCATTTTTTTCAATTGTGTAATTTTGAGATAAATTACAGTAAAAGTTTATTTTATCTTCCATTTTTTTATGATATTGAATATATTTTGATTTATTTAGTAGAGATTCGTTATAATATATTTCATTCATTTCAACTCCAGTTGTATAACATTTGAAAAAGTGATTAATATAAAATACAATTCTTCCCTTTCCAGAGCCAAAGTCTACTATATGATCATCTTCTTCTAAATTGTATTCGTTAAATAGTGTGTCTAGTGCTTCATATAATGTTGGTTGGTATGGGTGATTGTGTGGTGAAGTCTTGTTCCAGTTTTCGTTTCCTGCTGTGTTTATATTTAATAATTTTTCATAGTAATTTTCGTTCATATTTTTTCTTCCTTATTTTATTTTTTATATGTTTATATTAACATATTTTTGTTTTTTCTTGAATTTTTTGTTGATTTTTATTTGTTAATAT
>NZ_JADPET010000209.1 GCF_015667935.1 Clostridium sp. 1001270J_160509_D11
TTTTGATGCATTTTCAATTTCTACTTTACAATCTATTCCGTCAAAGTCACTTCCTAATCCTATAACTTCTATTCCACTATCTAATATGGCATATTTAAAAAAATCTTCTCCTAATTCATTTATTTTACCTATAATTTGTGTACCTGGATTATCTTGAGAATTTACAAGTAAACCATTATAATATTCTACTAATCCTAATGAATTTAACCTACTCATAGAAAATGGATAATATCCATCATTTCGTTTAATTTCTTTTTCAGAATAGAGTGATTTTAATTGAATTAGATCTATAAGAAATAAATTTCTTACTATTTCTGAAGAATGTATTAATTCATCCCAATCTAAATTTCCATTTATGTAAGATTTGTATAATTGTGCTAGAATTTTAACTTTGTCTTCTTCTACTTCTTTTTCTATTAATACCAATATTTTTTCTAAGTCTCTGTTAAGTATTTTAGGATTGCTTTCTAATTTATTTTTATAATCTTGTAATTTTTTATCTGATACAGAACCATTGTTCATTGAAGTAATAAATATCGTTAATTTCTTTATTAATATTCTATCGTTTATTGCTAAACATGCTCTTGAAAGAGATACTATTTTACTTACAATAGGTATTGCTTTTATTATTGGGTCTTCACTTAATACATCTATAGGTTCTTCTATAGTTGATAAAATATTCTCTATTTTTTCTAAATTTTCTCCAAAAATAGAACTTTTGAATGACTCAATTAAATTATCCATTTTATTTCACCTTTTTCTAATTAGATTTTATGAGAAATAAATTATATATTCTCATATTGGAAATTGATTTATATATAAAAAATAGACTAATAATATTAGCATACATAAAATATTAGACAAATTATAATCTATTTCCTTCTAATTTTCACTAAATACTTGGTTATTTGCAATTTTCTAGAAATTATTTAAGTATATAACTCATTTTAAATTAGTTTAATGAGTACATTTACATATTCGATAATAAATTACTCTTTATGTATATATAGAAACAATAGTTATATTAAAAAATCATCTTTCTGGTATATAATGTAGTTGTTCATGCTACAAATATAATGAAGAAAGATAATTTTATGGAAAATAAAACAAATAGCTTATTTTATACAAGACGAGTATGCAAATACAATATTTTATTTACACCCAAGACGAAAAATCATATATAATCCATATCAAGAAAGTATAGGACAAATAATTACAAAATTATATAACTATAAAGGTGTAGAAATAATAGAAGGATATTTATTATATACATATATGGGGAATTACACCGCTAAAATAATTATATTAAGTTTAATGGTAGATTTGAAATGTAAAAGTACACTAATTATATTCGATAGACATGTTAATTTAAAATATAAATTTGCAAACGGACATTGTGTGGCCAAAAGCTTTTATGCTAGTACTTTAGTCCTTAATGAAGCAATGATAAAAAATAGATACAAAATCAAGAAAAAATACATATTAACAGATAAATTAAGTGTTAAAGAGTTTTTTTATCCTTTCAAAGTGCATATAGTATCAATTAATCTCTTTAGGTGATACTACCAAAAGCTACTTATACTAACCACTAGTTTTACGGGGGTTGCAATTTTTTCTAAAATCATATTTTTACCTAAATATACCTAGATATCAAAAAAATATATTTTTCAAAATAAAATTATGGAAAAAAATAACAAATAATATATACTTAAATTAACGGGGATAGAAGTTTCAGAGAGGAAATATAAAATGATTAAAGATTTTGAAACATGGGAAAAATATACTGGATTTGCAGAAGGTTCAGGTAGAAGTGAAAAAGAATGGATTGTTAATTCAAATGGAGAGATAGCCCTTTTTAAATTTAGGAAGGATGATAGGACTTATGAGCATTGTTCTGAAAAAATAGCCTCTCAAATTGCAAATGTAATAAATTTACCTTGTGCAAAAATAGAAATAGGTACTTATAATCAACGTTTAGGTTGTGCAAGTTATTTAATAAATGATTTGAACAAAAAAGAGGAATTGAAAGAGGGAATAGAATATATTACCAGAAATAGACCTAATTATGATAGTGAGAACTTATGTGACTATGAAAATGGAGACTATTATAGCTTAAGTATGATATTAGAATCAATTGAAGAATATAATTTAAAAAAAGATTTTTTACAAGTAGTTATATTTGACTATATAATTGGTAATAGTGATAGACATCATAGTAATTGGGCTACTATAATTTGCGAAGGGAAAGTTATATTTAGTCCTATTTATGATAATGGTTCATCATTATGCTGTTATGAAAGCGAAGCACACTTTAACCAATCAAATACAGATAATCAAAAATATGAATCTTTATTAATAAGTAAGTCACTATCCTGTATTAGAATAAATAGTAAAAATAAAAAAAAGCCAAAACATGAAGATATAATAAAGCATTTAAAACTTTATTATTTTGATGAAAGTATAGAATTTGTTAAAAATATAAAAAATAATTTAACACAGGAAGAGATAAAAATAATTTTAAAAGATTATGAAATAAATCGATTAATGAGTAGAGAAAGAATAGAATTTATAGAAAAATATTTAATTGATAAATTAAAAAAATTGTATAAGATATATGAAATATAAATTTAGGAGGTAGAGAAAATGGTTAATGATAAAGGTAGAGATTCGATCCAAGTAATTTGGAAAGAACCAAATAGTAGAAGACAATATGTTGTAGGAGAAATATTGAAAAATGGAAAGTATGAATTTAGTTATGGATATGAAGTTAAAGAGGCTATAAAAAATGGATTTGAATTATTAATCTCTTTCAAAGATTTGGAAAAGACTTATTATAATGATAAATTATTCCCATCTTTTGCGAATAGATTACCAGATAAAAAAAGACGTGGTATTGAAAATATATTAAAGAGATATGATTTAGATCAGTTTGATGAATATGAACTTCTAAAAAGATGTGGGGCAAAGCTTCCAACTGATAATTTAGAATTTATTGATCCCATACCGCGAGATTTAGAAAAAAATGAAATAATAAGATATTTTTTTATAGCTGGTGTAAGATACTATATTGGATGTAAAGGGAATTTATGCGATAAGACTATAGAAATTGATGAAATGCAAGAATTAAGGCTAGTTAGGGATAATAATAATAAATATGATAAATATGCTATAAGAGTATATGATTTAGAAAATAATCATATAGGATATGTACCTAGATATTATAGTGAAAATATATCTAATTTATTAGAAAATAATTATAAATATAATTTGAAAACTTATATAGTAAATAAGAATAATCAATGTGATGAATGAGATCGG
>NZ_JADPET010000020.1 GCF_015667935.1 Clostridium sp. 1001270J_160509_D11
TTTGATATTTCTTGTAACAAAATGAAAGTAAATCTCATAAAATAAAAATACAAATAATACTATATATCAGTATAAAAATTATTAGAATGGTTAAAATATTAAAAATATTTATTGACAAGAAATATTTATTGGTGTAAATTATATATTATAAAAATTGGAAGAAAATTCAAAAGGCAATGAAGGGAAGAGTAATTATAAATACTGAGTGAGAGCGAGCTGGTTATGGTGTGAGTCCAGTACAAAGTTTATAATGAAGAACATCCCAGAGCTACTAACCGAAATCATATTGAGAGTAGACTTAGTCGGAACCAAACCGTTACAATTGGTGGCGTATAATAGTACGCTAAATGAGGTGAACATTAGTTAATTTAGGTGGTACCGCGGAAGTTAAGTCTTTCGTCCTATAGATAGGATGAAGGGCTTTTTTTAATTAAAAAAATAAGGCAGTGCCTTATGTTATCATCTGAAATATGATTTTGAAAACTACAATAAAAATATATTTAAAATTTAAAGGAAAAGGGAGTATAAGATTATGTGTTTAGTAATACCAAAAGAATATAAAAATAGTTTAGGTGTAATAGAAACTCAACAGGCAATAAAAGATTTAAAGGATTTCTTTGAAAACAGATTAAGTGAAATGTTAAAATTAACAAGGGTATCATCACCACTGTTTGTTTTACCAGAAACAGGTACAAATGACAACTTAAACGGTGTAGAGACACCAGTAAGTTTTGAAGTACCATATCTTCACAAAGATGCTGAAATAGTACATTCATTAGCTAAATGGAAGAGAATGGCGCTTAAAAAATATGGATTCCAAGTTGGTAGAGGTCTTTATACTGATATGAATGCTATCAGAAAAGACGAAGAGCTAGACAACTTACACTCATTATATGTAGACCAATGGGATTGGGAGCTTGTAATAGCTAAAGAAGACAGAACAATAGATACTTTAAAAGACGTAGTTAGATCATTATTCCAAGTATTTAAAGAAACGGAAGCACATGTTCATAAAATTTATCCAGAAGTAGGGTGTGAACTACCTGAAGAAATAACTTTTATAACTTCTCAAGAGTTATTAGATATGTATCCAGATTTAACACCAAAAGAAAGAGAAGATGCAATCGTTAAAGAAAAGAAAGCAGTATTTCTAATGCAAATAGGAAAGACTTTAAGCACAGGTGAAAAACACGATGGAAGAAGTCCAGACTATGACGATTGGGATTTAAACGGAGATATATTATTCTACAACTCAGTATTAGACCAAGCGATAGAACTTTCATCTATGGGAATTAGAGTTGATGAAGAAGCACTAGAAAGACAATTAGAAGCAGCAGGATGCGAAGATAGAAAAGAATTAGACTATCACAAAGCATTATTAGATGGAAAACTACCTTATACAATAGGTGGAGGAATTGGTCAATCTAGAATATGTATGTTCTTCTTAAACAAAGCACATATAGGTGAGGTTCAAGTTGGAATTTGGCCAGAAGATATGATTGAAGAATGTAGTGAAGCAGGAATAGAATTATTATAAAATTTAAATAGATTAAAAGGCTGTATAATCGGAGGATTTATACAGCCTTTTTTAATTATTTTAATTATAAGGAAGATAATTTCATTTATATAAGGAAATTATCTTCCTGTATATATTATTGTTAATTATAATTTATTCTTCTATATTTAAGTAAATTGATATATTTGAAAACTATTTATAAAGATATAACAAATAAGAAAGTTTATTATAAAATAATATATATTTATCGAAAAACGATAAAAATAAATTGACATACAATAAAACGAAGAGTATAATTAATTTAGTAATATATTACAATGCTCAAAGATTATAAAGATAATTAATATCAATTTTAAAATTTGATTAGGGGGTATAAAGATGTTAAAAAATAAATCATTGATTTTAGCAACTTTAGTTGTGATTATATTAGGATGTATTTCGATTTTTTATTTTAAAAAGCCAGTTTTAGTAGAAGATTCATACAATATAACTGTAGTTAACAATACAGGCGAAGATATAAAAAGTGTAGGCTATGAGTCTAAAAAATATTCTGGAGGTACGATTAAAGCTGATAACAGTATGATACACAATAAAGAAGAGATGTATTTAGATATAAAAGAATCAAAATTTAAGATATTAATTACCAATAAAGAAGATAAAACAATTTTGAGTCAAGAAATGAATATAGATTTAAACGATAAAAACTACAAGGTATACGTTGAAAAAAATAAAGAAAATGAATTGGTATTTTATATAGAGGAGATATAGATATGTCATTTACAATGATAATTTTAGCAATAGAGGGACTTCTTATTATAGCATCCCTTATAGGACTTTTAACCAAGGCAAAAAAACTTAGCTTAATATGTGGTATATTGGCGATATTGTTTGCATTACTTTGGTATTTAGTTGCAAGTGGTATTTTGACAAACTGTGGATAAAATAAAACAACTTAAGACTTATATTATTTTATATAAAAATATGTTATCATAAACTTGTTTTTGAAAATAATATAGGGAGGAATTGAGATTTGATTAGTTTATTGTTAATGGGGCAAATAGGACAGCTATTTCTTATGATACTTATGGGGTATATTTTAGTAAAGTCAGGCTTACTAAAATCAACAGACAGCAAAACAATATCCGTAATTGTGCTTTACTTAGTAATACCATGCACAATCATAAATTCATTTCAAGTAGATTACACTGTAGAAACTAGAAATGGGTTGATTTTGGCAGTTATAGCGGCGATATTTATTCATATAATATTTTTTGCGTTGACAAAATTATTAGGTAAAATATTTAAATTTAACTCAATAGAAAAGGCATCAATTATATATAGTAATGCTGGAAATTTAATTATACCAATCGTAGCGGGAATTTTGGGAGATAAGTGGGTACTATATTGCTGTGGATTTATGTCTGTTCAGCTTGTATTTTTATGGACACATTGTAAGATGATGATAAGCGAAGAAAAGGGGGCAGATTTAAGAAAAATAATAATAAATGTAAATACTATAGCTATACTAATTGGGCTAATTTTATTTATAACAGGAATAAAATTGCCGGGAATAACTAAAGATACAGTAGCAGCTGTTTCAAAATTAATAGCGCCACTTAGTATGATAGTTGCGGGGATGTTGATGGCTGGTGTAAAACTTAGAACAATTTTTACAACTAAGAGAATTTACTTAGTAGCTTTAATGAGGATGATAATTTACCCAGCAGTTGTATTAGTATTTTTCAAACTAACTAACTTAACAAGTTATGTTCCAGATGGTTATACAATACTACTGATAAGCTTTTTGGCGACTATGACACCGTCAGCATCTACAGTAACTCAAATGGCACAAGTTTACGACAATGATGCAGATTATGCGAACATGATAAACGTATTTACAGTGCTTGTTTGTATAGCTACTATGCCACTTATGGTTATGGCTTATGAAATTATATTAAAATAATAGATAACTTATTTAATTATAAAATACAGATAAGCTATGTTTATAACAAAAGTATAAATTACATAAATTTATACTATTATAATATTTTGCAAATAAACTATACTATTTTATGATAAATGGTGGAGTTGCTTGACTAAATTAAAATAAAATAATATATTTAAAAAAAGAAGATTTAAAGGCTCTATAGTTTTAAGCTATAGGGCCTTTATTTTAAGGATTAAATTTTTAGATTAAATTCTAATTAAAATATGAAATTGTTGGCTCAATTAAAAAAGTAAATTATAATAACCATATGAAGCAAAAAAGGGGGAGGGGTATTTTGAAAAGTTTCCAAATAAAGACGAAGATTAATTTTGGTAAAGGAGCACTTGAATCATTAGAACAATTAGCAGGGAAAAAAGTACTATTGATAACAGATCCATTTATGGTTAAGTCAGGTTTAGTTAACGAAGTAATTAAATACCTACAAAAGTCTGAATATACAGTTTTCTGTGATATAGTTCCAGACCCACCTATGGAAGTAGTTACAGCTGGAATAAAAGAGTTTGAAAGATTTATGCCAAATGTTGTTGTAGCATTGGGCGGTGGCTCGGCAATAGACACTTCAAAAGCAATAGTATACTTTGCTAAGAAAATATTGAATTTAGAAAATATAAAATTAGAAGATGTAAAACTTATAGTAATTCCAACGACAAGCGGAACAGGCTCAGAAGCGACATCATTTTCTGTTATAACCGATGCTCAAAAGGGAGTGAAATATCCTTTAGTATCTGATGAATTGTTGCCAGATGTTGCAATATTAGACCCTGAGCTTGTGAAAAGTGTGCCACCAAATGTCACAGCAGATACAGGAATGGATGTTTTAACTCATGCAATAGAGGCATATGTATCTACACAATCACACGATTGTTCAGATGCATTAGCAGAAAGAGCTATTAAATTAGTTTGTGAATACCTTCCAAAAGCATATGCAGATGGAGATGATATAAAAGCAAGAGAAAAAATGCACAACGCCTCTTGTTTAGCGGGGATAGCATTTGATAAAGTTTCTCTAGGAATAAACCACTCAATTGCCCACGCAATCGGGGCAAAATTCCACATATCACATGGTAGAGCAAATTCACTATTATTAGTCCATGTTATAGACTATAACTCACAAATAAAAGGATATAAAACAATAGAGTTTTCTGAAACTGCGAAAAAATATGCAGAAATATCTTCATTTTTAAAACTAAATATTTTTAATGAAAAGATAGCTGTAGATAGTTTGAAGGATGCTATTATAAAATTGCAAAAACAACTAAATATGCCTCTTACTTTGACAGAGTGTGGAATAGATGCAAAAGAAGTGGAATCTATGAAAGATGAAATAGCAGAGCTTGCTTTAAATGATAATTGCACAAAAACTAATCCAGTAAAACCGACAAAAGAAGATATAATCAAGATTTTAGAGAAAATAATATAAAGTCATATAGAAAGGAAAACAAAATGGAAGGGGAAACTAAACAAAGGATAATACAAGAATATGTTCCGGGAAAACAAGTAACACTTGCACATATTATTGCAAATCCAGATGAAGATATATACAAAAAGCTCGGTTTAGTAGTAGATAAAAGAGAGTCACTTGGTATTTTAACAATAACTCCAAGTGAGGCTGCAATAATAGCAGCAGATGTTGCGACAAAAGCATCAGATATATCATTAGGATTTATAGATAGATTTAGCGGTTCATTAGTAATATCAGGCGATGTAAGTTCAGTAGAATCTGCAATAAAAAATATATTAAAGGTTTTAGGTGATATGCTAGGGTTTTCATCTACAAAAATTACGAGGACTTAATCATGAAGAATATAATTTTTATGGGGAAGACTGGCTGTGGAAAGACTACATTATGCCAAAAACTAGATAAATTAGAATTAATATATAATAAAACGCAATCGATACAGTTATATACTGATTCAATCGATACTCCGGGAGAATACATAGAAAATAGGGGATTTTATAATGCACTTATAGTTGCAGCAAGTGATGCTAAAATAATAGGGGTAGTTTATGATGCAACACAAGAGAGAAATTACATAGCACCTGGATTTGCAAGTAGATTTCCAAAGGATGTAATCGGTATAATCACAAAAATCAATTTAGCAACAGAACAACAAATAGATTATGCATGTGAAATGTTGAATATGATAGGGGTAAATAAAATTTTTAAAGTAGATACAATCGACAATGTGGGAATAGATGAATTATTTAAATATCTAAGAAATGATTAAAATAAAAAAGGCTATCTAAAATATATTATTAATTTAGATAGCCTTTTTGTTGTATATTGAAGTTGTAAAAAGCTTATTTAGATCTTTTATATGCCCTTATATCGTTGGCATATTGTTCTGATTTTTTAGTCATGAAAGTTAGATAATCAGAACTCTTTTTTAATTTTATATTATTGTTGTGTATTTTTACAATATTATATCTATAAATATAATTTATAAAACTATTATTTTCTATTTTTCTAAGTTTTAATATATTTAATTTTTCATTTTCTAATTCTTCAATTTTAGATTTATAGTTTAAGTATTTCTCTCTATCTTCTTCAGATAAAGCCCTTAAAATCATAGTGTTTTGGTGTTCAAATGAAAAATTATCAGCTTTTTTTATAGCAATCCTAGTTCTTGTATAAGTAAACCTTACATATGCATACCAACGTAATCTCAATTTTAGATAATACTCTGTATCATTTGTTTCTCTAGTAGAGTAGTTTTTGGTAATGCTGAAGTCTTTTATAGTGAATTTATATTCAGATATAGAATTATATAAAAAACTGCTTATTATATAAGATAACTTATTGAACAGATTATTGCAAGTCTTATAAAATTTATAATCATATATATCGATATTTACTTTAGATAGTGAAATCTTAAATCTTATTTTATAATATAAAAATCGAAGTATAAAAAATAATACAATTAAACCGAATAATATTCTGAAATAAGTTGATAAATTGGAATCAAATAAGAAATAATGTCCTATATGATAAATACCAATTCCAAGTGATGCAAATATAACAATAAACAATTCACTCAAAATATATTCCCCCCTTTAGATGTGAAATTACAAAATATAAATCTATGTCAGCGTTATTCATATAAGAAAAACAAGGTTATAAATATAGTATCATAGAAGAATGATAAATTTATAATAAGCAAATATTTTGCAATAACTGAATAAAAAATTACACTTTATAAAAAATAGTTGCTTGTGAGTAATAAAAATTACTATTTCTATGATACTTATGATAAAATTTAACATATACAATAAATGGAAAACAAACTTTGATAGAATCTTATAATTATTTTAAATTTATTTTTAGCCTATTAATAGGAGGGCCAGATATTAACTATATGGTCTTTAAATAAGGGGGATTTTATATGGTTACAGATATTAAATTAGAAGAACTAATCGATATTAATATCCTACAAGAAATTCAGGATATATTTGCAAAATCAACAAATGTAGCTGCTGTAACAGTAGATTATGAGGGAAGACCCATTACCACTCCAAGTAATTTCACAAATTTTTGCACAGAAATTAGAAAAGATCCTAAGTGGAGAGATAAATGCTATAAATGTGATGCATATGGAGGGATACAATCATTAATTAATAGAAAACCACACATATATAAGTGCCATGCAGGTCTATATGATTTTTCTGTTCCACTTGTAATAAATAATAATTATATTGGGGCAATATTAGGTGGACAATCTAAGTTAATTGATGAAGATGAATGTGACGAAAAAACAGGGGCTTTTGGAAAGTTATCAAAATGGAGTGGTGAGAAATTAGAAAAATGCTACAATTCTATTGAAGAAAAAAAGTATGACGATTTAGAATCGGCAGCAGATCTAATTTACAGGATTTCTACATATATGTTAGAAAACAAATTTGTAAATATGATAAAAGAAGAATTAATGCAAAAAGAAACAAAATTGATAGAAGAAGAGAAAAAGAGAGTAGCTTTAGAAAAGACATTAAGGGAATTAAAATTAAAAACATTACAGTACCAAATAAATCCACACTTTATATTCAATGCGTTAAATACTATTCAAAACTTGGCATATATAGAGCAAGCGCCAAAAACATTAGATATTATACACAGTTTTTCAGATTTAATTAGATATAGTTTGAGAAATGAAAACGAAGGTATTACTTATTTATATGATGAGATAAATTATGCTGAGAGTTATATGAATATCCAAAAGGTAAGATTTGGAGAAAAAATAAATTATAGCATAGCCATAGATAAAAAATACCACGACCTCAAGTGTCCTTTTATGATACTACAACCAGTTTTAGATAACTTTATTAAATATGTAGTGGAGAAAAACATAAAAACATCAGAACTTAGAATAAAAGGATATGAGGATAGTAACAACTTTATAATAGAAGTAATTGACAATGGAGATGGTATTTCAGCAGAAAATATAAAGAGAATCATAGAAGATATTGATTATAAAAATAAAGATAAATCTACAAGTCTTTATAATATAAATCAAAGGCTGATAAGTTTATATGGACAAGAATATAAATTAGAGATGTATAGTGCTAATTTTAAAACAACAGGGCTTATCATAAATATAAAAATACCTATGGTTGAGGTGGAAAACAATGTATAAGATATTAATTGTAGAGGATGAATATTTGTCTGCTAATGTTTTAGAATTAATTATTTCAAAGGAATTTAAAGAAAAAGTAGAGATAATAAAAGTTGATAATGGTCTAACAGCTAAACATACAATAAATGAAAGAGAAATTGATTTAGCGATTATAGATATTAATATACCTATAATTAATGGGACAGAGCTTTGTAAATATATTAGAATAAAGAAAAATGATATGCCAATAGTAGTTATCACTGGTGATTGTAGTTATAATTTAGCAGAAACACTTTTTGAACTAGAAGTAAATGATTACTTTATAAAACCAGTCAGAGAAGAGATTATTATTAAGACAATAAATAAATATATGGATAAGGATAATCAAGAACTTCCAAAAGATAAAAATAGTTTTTTAGATTGTTTAGAAACAGATAGTGGGGAAGAAGTATACGACAAAGAATTAAACAATTTAAATGATTATACACAAGAGGCAATTCAATATGTCGAAAAAAATATTAAAAAGAATATAACATTAGAAGAAGTTGCAAAAAATATAAATATAACACCACACTACTTGAGCAAAATATTTAAAAAAGAAGTTGGAATAAACTTTGTGACATATGTTACAGATAGAAAGATAGACTTAGCTAAAGAGATGTTGGCTGATAAAAATATACCTATAGTAAATATATCTATATCACTAGCATTTAACCAACCTAATTATTTTAGCAAAGTATTTAAGAAAAAGGTAGGAGTAACACCTAGCGAGTATAGAGAGCAGTGCATAAAAAATAAAATGCATTTACGTATGTAGAAACAACTAAATAATGAATAGATAAGGCGGAGGAAAACCTTCGCCTTTGTTTGTATGATACTATTTTGTTATTACTATATAATATTTTGTTATCATTATGGCATAAAAGTGACAAATTATAGTTTGAAATTCAAAATTTTATTGTATCGTATACAATAAAAAAAGATAAATTAGATTTTACCTGTAAAAAGGTAATTTTTTTTTGCCAAAATATGCACTAATAGTTCAACTAATTCTCATATTAATTGAGATACACTTTTAATTAGGTAAATAAAAATAAAATTAAATAGCAACAAATTTATCAATTCTAAATAATATCTTATTTTGTATGAAATAGGAGGGAGGTTACTAGATATGCAAAGAGAAGCTCTAGGAATGATTGAAACTAAAGGATTAGTTGGTGCGATTGAGGCAGCAGATGCAATGGTCAAATCAGCAAACGTTTTTTTAGTTGGATATGAAAAAATAGGTTCTGGGTTAGTAACTGTAATGGTAAGAGGGGATGTCGGAGCTGTTAAAGCTTCAGTAGATGCAGGAGCAGTAGCTGCTCAAAAAGTTGGAGAAGTAGTATCTATACATGTAATCCCAAGACCACATACAGATGTTGAAAGAATATTACCAAAACAACAATTATAAACCTATAAATTTAAGGAGGAATAAAATATGAACGAAGATTTAATGCAAAAAATTATGGGTGAGGTTATGAAAAAAATGGCTGATGCCCCAGAAGTACAAAAACAAGAAGTACAAGAAGAAAAATGCGAATCTAAAGAAGAAGCTAAAGCTCCTTGCACAGCAAATTTTACAGGTTGCGGATTAACAGAATTTGTTGGAACAGCTATAGGTAGTACTATAGGTCTTGTAATAGCAAACTTAGATGCAGGTATACATGAAGCTTTAAAAATAGACCCTAAATATAGATCAATAGGTATAATTGGGGATAGAACAGGGGCAGGTCCTCAAATATTCGCTGCAGATGAAGCAGTAAAAGCTACAAATAGTGAAATAGTATTAATCGAACTTCCAAGAGATACAGAAGGTGGAGCAGGACATGGTTCTTTAATTATATTTGGAGCAGAAGATGTATCAGATGCAAGACGTGCTGTAGAAGTTACATTAAAAGAATTAGATAGAACTTTTGGTGATGTATATGGAACTTCTGCTGGTCATTTAGAATTCCAATATACTGCAAGAGCAAGTTATGCTTTAAATAAAGCATTCGGAGCTCCAATAGGAAAATCTTTTGGTATAACAGTTGGTGCACCAGCAGCAATAGGTGTTTTATTAGCAGATACTGCTGTCAAAGCGGCAAACGTAGATGTAGTAGGCGTATCTACTCCAGGTAATGGTGGAACAAGCTTTTCAAACGAAGTTATATTAACTTTCTCAGGAGATTCAGGAGCAGTTAGACAAGCGATAATAGCTGCAAGAGAAGTAGGTTTAAAAGTTCTTAAAACTTTAGATGGAACAGAACCAACATCAACTACAGTTCCATATATATAAATAGATATTAAGGATTGAGTTTAAATAGAATAACGATTAAAGAAGGAGAGTGAACGTTTTGAGATCTAAACGTTTTGAAGTATTAGAAAATAGACCAGTTAACCAAGACGGTTTCGTAAAAGAATGGCCAGAAGTTGGTTTAATAGCTATGGAAGGACCAAATGACCCAACTCCAAGTATAAAATTAGAAAACGGTTTAGTTGTAGAGTTAGATGGAAAAACAAGAAAAGACTTCGACATGCTAGATTACTTTATAGCAGACCACGGTATTAATCTAGAAAAAACTGAAGAAGTTATGGCTATGGATTCTCTAAAATTAGCTAGGATGTTGGTAGATATAAATGTTACAAGAGCTGACATAGTAGGTTTGACAACTGCTATGACTCCAGCAAAAATAACAGAAGTTGTATCTCAATTAAATGTATTAGAGATGATGATGGCTCTTACAAAAATGAGAGCTAGACAAAGACCATCAAATCAATGCCACGTTACAAATGTAAAAGACAATCCAATCCAAATAGCTGCAGATGCTGCCGAAGCTGCACTTAGAGGATTTGATGAACAAGAAACAACAGTTGGTATAGTTAGATATGCACCATTTAATGCACTTGCAATAATGATAGGTGCACAAGTTGGTAGACCAGGTATACTTACTCAATGCGCAGTTGAAGAAGCGACTGAACTTGAATTAGGTATGAAAGGTTTTACTGCATATGCTGAAACAGTTTCAGTATATGGAACAGAACCAGTTTTCATGGATGGTGATGATACTCCATGGTCTAAAGGTTTCTTAGCATCTTCTTATGCATCAAGAGGATTAAAAATGAGATTTACATCTGGTACAGGTTCAGAAGTACAAATGGGATATGCTGAAGGTAAATCAATGCTTTACTTAGAATCTAGATGCTTATATGTAACTAAAGGTTGCGGTGTTCAAGGTATCCAAAATGGTTCAGTAAGTTGTATAGGTGTGCCTGCTGGTGTTCCAAGTGGTATAAGAGCCGTATTAGCAGAAAACTTAATAGCTGCAATGCTTGATTTAGAGTGTGCATCTAGTAATGACCAAACATTCACTCACTCTGATTTAAGAAGAGTTGCTCGTTCATTAATGCAAATGGTACCAGGAACTGACTTTATATGTTCAGGATATAGTGCTACTCCAAACTATGATAATATGTTCGCTGGTTCTAACTGGGATGCAGAAGATTATGATGACTGGAATATAATCCAAAGAGATTTAAAAATAGATGGTGGTCTAAGACCGGTTAAAGAAGAAGATGTAGTAAGAGTTAGAAATAAAGCTGCTAGAGCTATACAAGGATTATTTAAAGAATTAGGATTAACAGAAATAACTGATGAAGAAGTAGAAGCAGCTACTTATGCACATGGTAGTAAAGATATGCCAGATAGAAATGTAGTTGAAGATTTAAAAGCTGCAGAAGATATGATGGCGAGAGGTACTACAGGAATAGATATAATAAAAGCTTTATATAAAGCAGGATTTGAAGATGTTGCAGATAGCGTATTCAAATTGAGTAAACAAAAAGTTGCTGGGGATTACTTACACACAGCAGCAATACTTGATAAAGACTTCAAAGTTCAAAGTGCTGTAAACTGCCCTAATACATACGCTGGACCAAAAACAGGATATCAAGTTGAAGGTGAAAGATGGGAAGAAATCAAAAACATCAACAACGCGAAGAGTCCAGAGGATTATTAAAAGAGAGGTGATAGATTATGGCAATAGATGAAAAAGTTTTAAGAAGTGTAATAGAAGAGGTTATAAAAGAAATAGCACAAGAAGGGATAACACAAGAAGCTGCTCCTGCTAAAGAAGAAGTTAAAGCAGAAGCTCCAGCACCAGTAGCTAGCCCAGTGCCAGAAGAAGAAGTAAGTAAATTATTTATAACTGAAGTTGGGGACTTTGTTCCAGACCACAGACCAGACGAAGTTGTTATTGGGTTAGCTCCAGCATTTGGCGTACATCAAACTAAAACTATAATAGGAATAGATCACGCCAAAGTATTAAAAGAAATAATAGCAGGTATAGAAGAAGAAGGTCTAAATTATAGATTTGTAAAAGTATACAGAACTTCAGACGTTTCTTTTATAGCTCATGATGCAGCTGAAATGAGTGGTTCAGGAATAGGAATAGGAATACAATCTAAAGGGACTACAGTAATACATCAAAAAGATTTACCACCACTTAGTAACGTAGAATTATTCTCTCAAGCTCCATTAATAGATTTACCAACATATAGAGCTATAGGTAAAAATGCAGCTAAATATGCTAAAAGCGAATCACCAACACCAGTTCCAGTAAGAAATGACCAAATGGCTAGACCAAAATATCAAGCAATAGCAGCATTATTACATATAAAAGAAACTCAATATGCAGATAGAAATAAAAAACCTCAAGAATTAAAAGTTGAGTTTAAATAATAGGGAGGTTCAAAATGAGTCAAAATGATGTATTAATAAAACAAATTGTTGAAGAAGTATTAAAAAATTTAGGACAAACTCAAGCACCACAAGCTCAGTGCACTCCTAAGAAAGAATGTTGTAAAGTTACAGCAGAAAACTACCCATTAGGTGAAAAAATGAGCGAAAAAATAAAAGCTCAATCAGGTATGGCATTAGACGATTTAACTTTAGATAAAGTTATAAACGGTGAAATAAAATCTGAAGATATAAGAATAGCTCCAGAAACACTAGAAATGCAAGCTCAAGTTGCAGAATCTGTAGGAAGAGATGCCTTTGCATCAAACCTTAGAAGAGCTGCTGAACTTATTGCAGTTCCAGATAAAAGAATACTTGAAATATACAATGCTTTAAGACCTTATAGATCTACAAAAGCTGAATTATATCAAATAGCTGATGAATTAGAAAATCAATACAATTGTAAAATAAACGCAGCATTTGTTAGAGAAGCAGCAGATGTTTACGCATTAAGAGGAAGATTAAGAGCTGAGTAATTAATGTTTATGGAGGTATGCTATGGAAATAGTGGCAGGTATAGATATAGGTAATGCTACTACTGAAGTAGCTCTAGCTAAAATACAAAATAACAAAATTGAATTTTTATCTAGTAGCATAGTTCCAACAACAGGAATTAAGGGAACTAAGCAAAATATCAACGGTGTGTTTAATTCCCTTAGAAAAGCTCTAGATAAAGCAAATTTAGCTTTAAGTGATTTAGATAGAATTAGGGTTAACGAAGCAGCACCAGTAATCGGTGATGTTGCGATGGAGACTATAACAGAAACAATAATAACAGAGTCTACTATGATAGGACACAACCCAAATACTCCTGGAGGACAGGGAGTTGGAGTAGGTGTTACAGCTTTAATAACAGATTTAGAAAAAGTAAAAGAAAAAGAAGTTATAGTCGTAGTTCCCGAGCATGTTAATTTTGAATTTGCTGCAAAATTAATAAATCATTACAATAATATATTCAATATAAATGGGGCGATAGTAAAAAATGATGATGGAGTTTTAATAAATAACAGGTTAGACCATAAAATACCTATTGTCGATGAAGTAACTTTAATAGATAAGGTTCCTATAGGAATGTTGGCAGCTATAGAAGTAGCACCAATAGGTAAGGTTATAGAAGTATTGTCAAATCCATATGGTATAGCTACATTATTTAATTTGACTTCAGATGAGACAAAACATATTGTTCCAATTGCTAGAGCTCTTATAGGTAATAGATCAGCAGTAGTTATAAAAACCCCTAAAGGTGATGTGAAAGAAAGACGTATCCCAGCAGGTGAGTTAGAAGTAATAGGACAAACAAAAAAATCAAGGGTAAATGTAGATTCAGGTGCTCAAGAGATAATGAAATGCATAAATAACGTCAGCCCAATAAATGATATAAAAGGTGAAAGTGGAACTAATGCGGGGGGAATGTTAGAGAGAGTAAGACAAGTAATGTCTAATCTTACAAACCAACATCCAAATCTAATAAAAATTCAAGATTTATTAGCTGTCGATACATTTGTACCACAACATATAAAAGGTGGTCTTGCAAAAGAGTTTGCGCTAGAAAATGCTGTTGGAATTGCAGCAATGGTCAAAGCCGACAAACTGCAAATGCAGATGATTGCAGATGAACTAAGCCAAAAGTTAAAAATACCTGTAGAAGTAGGCGGAGTAGAAGCAGATATGGCGATAAGAGGGGCGCTTACAACTCCAGGTAGTAGCAAGCCACTCGCTATTTTAGATATGGGGGCAGGCTCTACTGATGCATCTATAATAACTCGCGAAGGTCACATAAAATCAATACACCTAGCAGGTGCAGGTAATATGGTAACTATGCTTATAAAATCAGAACTAGGCATAGATGACTTTGAGTTGGCAGAAGATATCAAAAAATATCCTCTTGCAAAAGTAGAAAGTTTATTTAACTTGAGACATGAAGATGGAACGGTTGAATTTTTTAATAATCCACTAGATTCAAAAGTATTTGCAAAAATAGTAATTTTAAAAGAAGGAAATATGATTCCTTTGGAGGGAGATTACTCATTAGAAAAAGTTAAATTAATAAGAAAAAATGCTAAAGAAAAAGTATTTGTAACTAATGCCCTTAGAGCTTTGGCAGATGTAAGTCCAACAGGAAATATAAGAGATATGGAATTTGTAGTACTTGTAGGTGGTTCAGCACTTGATTTTGAAATTCCACAACTAGTAACAGATGCTCTTGCACAGTACAAGATAGTTGCCGGAAGAGCAAATATAAGAGGGTGTGAAGGCCCTAGAAATGCAGTTGCTACAGGTCTTATTTTATCTTCTATTGAAGAAGGTGAAGCTATTGGATAATATCGGGAGATTTGCAAGTAAAAAACCTCAAATAAAAGTTTATTATAACGAAAACATCAAAAATATTGAATATATAAAAGAGATACTATTGGGAATTGAAGAGGAAGGAATTCCATATCAAGTAGAAGACAAACAATTTGGAAGTGCTGTTGAAATTGCACATGAGGCAAGTTTAGAGTCGACTCTTGGTGTAGGAATTGGTATCGATAATAATTATATAGTACTTCATTATAATAAATTAAAAGAAGAAAGCCCAATATTCAAAATAAAATTTATAAGTGAAGATAAACAAAAAAGATCTTTAGGGGCAAATGCAGCAAGATTAGTGACAAGAATGCCTTTTAAAGAAATTGAAAATTTAGGGTAATATCAAAGGAGGTATTGATATGTCCAAATTAGCAATTGGAATGATTGAAACTATGGGTCTTGCTGCTGGAATTGAGGCTGCTGATATTTGTCTAAAGGCTGCTAATATTAATTTGGTTGGATATGAGTTTGCAAAAGGAAGCGGAATGACTGTAATAAAAATAGAGGGTAATGTAGGTGCAGTAAAAGCTGCAATAAGTGCAGCTACAGCAGCCTTAGGTAAATTAGGCAAGGTTCATACGAAGATGGTTATACCAAGACCAAGCGATAGTATTGATATGCTTATAAGAAATGAAAGCACTGTGGGATATGAAGATGAAAAAGAAGAAATTCCACAAGTAAAACAAAATAACCCTCCTTCAGATAAAGAAGATAATTTAAATCGAGATAAAGCTGATGAGTCAGAACAAAAAGATGAAAATGATAAAAATTTAAATAATCAAGATTTAGATGAAGGACAAATAATAGAAGACAAAAATAACGAAGTGACTGTACAAGATGAGTCTAGTCAGGAATCTGATGAAGATTCAGATTATAATAACCAAGATTTAAGTGAAGAAACTTCTAAAGGATATACTTGTAACATATGTAAAGACCCTAAATGTCCAAGACAAAAAGGAGATTTAAGAATTTACTGTATTCACTACAAAGAAAATAAAGATAAAAATAAGGATAATAAAGATAAATAGGAGGCAAAAGCCATGGGTGAAGCATTAGGAATGATAGAAACTAAAGGGTTAGTTGGGGCTATAGAAGCAGCAGATGCAATGACAAAATCAGCTAACGTAGAATTAATAGGATATGAAAAAATAGGTTCAGGATTAGTAACTGTAATGGTAAGAGGAGATGTCGGTGCTGTTAAAGCATCAGTAGATGCAGGGGCAGTAGCTGCAGAAAAAGTTGGAGAAATAGTATCTAAACATGTAATCCCAAGACCACATACAGATGTTGAAAGAATATTACCAAAAAGAGCTGAATAATTAAATCTAAATATATAGGTGATTAAAATGAATATATCTCAAGAAGAATTAGTAAGTATAGTTACAAAAATAGTTATAGAAAAAATGCAACAAGATAATGACATTTTAATCCCTATAGGTGTTTCAAATAGACATATACACTTATCTAGGGAGGATTTAGATTTTTTATTTGGTCAAGGATATGAACTTACAAAAATAAAAGATCTAAAACAACCTGGTCAATTTGCAGCCAAAGAGGTAGTAACTATCCAAGGCCCAAAAGGTTCGATTGAAAAAGTAAGAATCTTAGGGCCTTTAAGAGATGAAACACAAATTGAGGTTTCATTAACAGATGGATTTAAACTTGGGATAAAGGCTCCAATAAGAGAATCAGGCAAATTAGAAAATACTCCAGGAATAAAAATAATTGGACCAAAGGGAAGTGTTGAAACATCTAAGGGAACTATAGCCGCTTTAAGACATATCCATATGGATAAAGAAACAGCAAAAAAATTAGAACTAAATGATAAAGATATAGTAGATGTAGAAATTAAAGGTAAAAGAAAAGGTATCTTAGGAAATGTTTTAATTAGAGTTTCTGACAAATATGTTTTAGAAATGCATATAGATACAGATGAGGCAAATGCTTGTTGTTTAAAAAATGGAGACTTAGTTAAAATTATCAGGAAATAGGTGATATTTTGAAATTAGATAACTGTAATAAAATATTAGAAGATTTCTCTACTTTAGTAAGAGATAAAAAAAGCAACGATTATAAAGGCAGATTAAAAGTAGGGGTTGATTTAGGAACTGCAAATATAGTTTTATCTGTTTTAGATGAAGAAAATAGACCTATAGCAGGGGCGACTTATCCATCTACTGTTGTAAAAGACGGCATAGTAGTAGATTATATCGGTGCCACAAGAGTAGTAAGAATGTTAAAAGAGCAAGTTGAAGATATGTTAGGGACAAAGCTTACTTATGCGGCAACAGCTATTCCACCAGGAATAACAGAAGGAAATACAAAGGTAATAGCAAATGTAGTTGAATCAGCAGATTTAGAAGTTGTAAATATTGTAGATGAGCCGACTGCAGCAGCTGAAGTCCTTGGAATTACAGATGGGGCAGTAGTTGATGTAGGTGGTGGAACAACAGGTATAAGTATTTTGAAAGATGGAGAAGTAATATTTACAGCAGATGAGGCTACAGGTGGAACTCATATGACACTTGTATTGGCAGGATTTTTAAAAAAATCTTTTGAAGAAGCTGAAGAATATAAAAAAGACAAGAAAAACGAAAATGATGTTTTTACAATAGTAAAACCAGTAGTACAAAAGATGGCATCTATCGTAAAAAAATATATACAAGGATATGATGTAGATAATATTTATGTAGTCGGTGGGGCTTGTTGTTTTGACGAATTTGCAACAGTATTTAAAAAAGAAATAAATGTAGATGTAGTAAAACCGATAGAACCACTTTTAGTAACACCTCTAGGTATAGCGATGAATTGTAACGTTTAGGGGGTGAGCATTTGAATAGTGAATTACAAAATTTAATTCAAAATGCATTAATTGAATATATCGTAAATAAAGTAATAGAAAAATTAGAACAAAGACAAAAAACTGCTTTAGTATTATTTACAGGAGCTAGCATAGGATTTAGACAATCTATAGAATCTTTAAATAAATTGCAACAAAATGGATGGCAATTTAAAGTTGTAATTTCTAAAGCAGCTGAGGACGTATTAACAGAAGATTTAATAAAGAAAAGTTTAAATATAGAAAGTGTAATAAAAGAAGATGATAAGCCCGATATAAAAGAATTATTAGATCAAAATAATTTAATTATCATTCCTAGTTTAACAATAAATACAGCATCAAAAATAGCAAACTGCATTAGTGATACTTTAATCACGAATATAGTTTCAAAAGCTATGATGAGTGGAAAGAAGATAATTGCATCGCTAAATGCGTGTTGTATTGAAAATGAAGAAAGAAAATCTATTTATGGCGATAATGTAAGCTTAGCTTATAAAAATAAATTGAAAAATAATTTAGAAACAATAAAAAGTTATGAAATAGAATTAACAACTTCCGAAAATCTATTTTATAAAGTTGAAAAATACAGTAAAAAGAACCTAAATACAAATAATCTTGTTATAAATAATCAAAGTAAAGATAATAAAAAAACAATAGATTTAAAACAGCCTCAAGATAAAAATTCACTATATATTAAATTAGACAAAAAAGTAATAAGCAGAGCTGATGTTTATGAAAATAGAGGTTATAACTATATATTTGTAGATAAAGGTTCTCTAATTACAGATTTAGCAAAAGAAGAAGCTAAAAAGTTAAATTTAAAAATAAAACAAGAATAGATTATTAAGAAATAAGAGGTAGAGAATATGTATTTAGGTAGGGTAATAGGAACAGTAGTTTCAACAACAAAAGATGAGAGTTTAGTAGGATTTAAACTTCTAGTAGTATCAAAATTAAATGAAACATTGCAGCCGACAGAAACTAGTGAAATAGTAGTAGATTCAGTTGGTGCAGGTGTAGGAGAGGTAGTATTAGTATCAAAAGGTAGTTCAGCTAGATATGTACTTAATAAACCTAATTCTCCTATTGATTCAGCTGTTGTAGGTATAGTTGACAGTGTTGAAGTAGATGATGTATAGGGTTAGGATGTGATAAGTTTGGCTAATTTATATACAAAAACGGGAGATAAAGGACAAACAAGCCTTTATGGAGGAGAGAGAATCTCTAAAAATAGCGTAAAAGTTGAGTGTTATGGAATTATGGATGAAGCTAATTCAATGTTGGGTTTAGCTTATTCACAATCAAAAAACGAAAAAGTAAGGACATATATAAATAAAATACAAAAGAGGATATTCAGTCTTGGAGCAGAACTTGCCAGTGATAAAAAAGGAAGAGAGATGTTAACTGGCAAAATCTCTGAGGATGATATATCTTATTTAGAAAATATAGTTGATGAATGTACAGAAATTGTAGGTATACAAACTCACTTTGTTGTACCAGGGAAAAACCAAGTTTCGGCGACTCTTCATGTTGCAAGAACAATAGTTAGAAGAGGAGAGCGAAATATAGTAGCGCTTAGTGGAATAGAGCCAGTTAGAAATGAAGTAATGAAATATGTAAATAGAATGTCTGATGCAATATATGCATTGGCAAGAGTTGAAGAATTTTATTGTGAAGTTGAAGAATTAAAAGTAAAAGTATTAAAGAGAGTTAGAGAAAAATTAAAAGATATTCAGGGTAATTTAAGTGAAGAAAACTTAGATTTAAATAATAATATAAACGAATGTATCAAAGATGATGAACAAAGTTTGGCTTTAGATACAGATAAATTAGAAAAAAAGATAGATAAACCTGTTACGACAGGAAAATCTATTAGCATAGATCAAAATAAAACAGTAGATTTAAATCTACAAACTGCAAAGAAAATGGTAGCTTTTGCAGAACAAAAGGCAAAAGAAATAAACGTACCCGTAGTTATTTCTGTAGTCGATAGCGGTGGTCACATCATACTTATGGAGAGAATGGAAGACTCACTTTTAGCGAGTATAGATATATCTTTAAATAAGGCATATACAGCCCTCAGCTTAAAGATGGCGACAGAAGATGTTCAAAATTTATGTAAACCAGGTGACCCACTTTATGGAATACAAGAGAGCAACAATAATCGAATAATTACTTTTGGTGGGGGGATACCATTTACATACAAAGGCAAAGTCGTCGGAGCTTTAGGTGTAAGTGGAGGCACTGTTGAAGAAGATACATATGTAGCTAAATATGCGATTGAATCTGTAGTTAATTTAAATTAATACATAAATAAATACAAATAGAGTTTTATCTATAATAAAGTCAGGTTAGGGGGATAAAATATGGAAATAAATACATTGGATATAGAAAAAATCGTAAAACAAGTAATGCAAAGTGTAGAAGCAGCAGAAAATAAACCACAATGCTCAGATAATTGTGGAGAGGGTATATTTCTAACAATGGAAGAAGCTATAGATGCTGCATTTACAGCACAAAGAAAACTATTAGATTGCTCAATGTCAGATAAAGATAGATTTGTAAAAGCTATAAGAAATCAATTATCTAAAAAAGAAAATTTAGAAAAAATATCAAAAATGGCTGTTGAAGAGACAGGCATGGGTGGATATGAATATAAATTAATTAAAAATCAATTAGCTATAGACAAAACACCTGGTATAGAAGATTTAACAACTGAGGCTATGGCGGGAGATGATGGACTTACGTTAGTGGAATATGCTCCTTTTGGGGTAATTGGTGCAATAACTCCAACAACAAATCCAACTGAAACTATAATATGCAATAGTATCGGTATGATAGCTGCTGGAAATTCAGTAGTATTCAGCCCACATCCAAGAGCAAAAGAAGTTTCTGAATTAACTATAAGATTAATAAATAGAGCTTTAAAAGAAGCTGGTGCACCAGATAACTTAGTTGTTTCTGTTAAAGAACCATCTATAGAAAATGCAAACATAATGATGAAACACGACAAAGTTAGATTATTAGTTGCAACAGGTGGCCCAGGAGTTGTCAAATCAGTATTATCAAGCGGTAAAAAAGCAATAGGTGCAGGAGCAGGAAATCCACCAGTTGTAGTTGATGAAACTGCTGATATAGAAAAAGCGGCTAAAGATATAGTAGATGGTTGTAGTTTTGATAATAATCTACCATGCATAGCAGAAAAAGAAATAATAGCAGTAGATCAAATCGCCGATTATTTAATCTTCAATATGAAACAACATGGAGCATATGAAGTTAAAGATAAATCAACAATAGATAAATTAGTTAAACTAGTATTAAACGACAATATGAAAATAAAAACTGAATTTGTAGGAAAGAGCGCTAAATACATATTAAGCAAAATTGGAATAGAAGTAGATGACAGTATAAGAGTTATATTAATGGAAACTGAATTAGAACATCCATTTGTCCAAACAGAATTAATGATGCCAATACTTCCACTTGTAAGAGCAAAAGACGTAGATACAGCAATAGATATGGCAGTAGACGTTGAACATGGAAACAGACATACTGCAATGATGCATTCTAAAAACGTGGACAAATTAACTAGAATGGCAAAACTTATTCAAACTACAATATTTGTTAAAAATGGACCATCATATGCTGGTATAGGTGTTGGTGGAGAAGGATACACAACATTTACAATAGCAGGTCCAACTGGAGAAGGATTAACTTCAGCTAAATCTTTTACAAGAAAAAGAAGATGCACACTTGTTGGAGGATTCCACATTAAATAAATAAAGAGGTGAAATAAATGGAAAAAGATTTATTAAGCCTTATTAAAAAAGCGGGGATAGTAGGAGCAGGGGGAGCAGGATTTCCAACCCATGCAAAGTTAAATGCTAAGGCTGAATATGTAATAATAAATGGGGCAGAATGTGAGCCTTTGTTGAGAGTAGATCAACAATTAATGGCTTTACATACAAAAGAGATTTTAGATGCATTAAGTTTAGTTGTTGAACATGTTGGAGCTAAACATGGTGTAGTAGCACTAAAATCAAAATATAAAGAAGCTATTTCGAGTGTACAAAGTATTATAGGGAATTATGATAAATTACAATTATTCGAGCTTGAAAACTTCTATCCTGCTGGTGATGAACAAGTTTTAGTATATGAAGTTACAGGGAGGATTGTTCCAGAGGGAGGAATACCTCTAAATGTAGGTGCTATAGTATCAAATGTAGAAACTATGCTTAATATTTACAATGCTTATTATTATGAAAAACCAGTAACTGATAAATATGTTACAGTTACTGGTGCTGTAAATAATACTAAAACTTTAAAATTGCCAATAGGAATGAGTGTTAAAAAAGCTATAGAGTTAGCTGGAGGTACAAGTTTAACTGACTTTGTAGTTATTAATGGTGGACCAATGATGGGGAAAGTTGTAGATATAGATTCTACAATTACAAAAACAACAAAAGGTCTTATAGTACTACCTAAAGACCACTCATTAGTAAAAGACTTACAAAAAGATATAGGAAAAATGCTAAAAGATGCAAAAACATCATGCATGCACTGTAGCCATTGTAGTGAAGTATGTCCAAGGGGGCTTATAGGACATGCTATACAACCACATAAGATGATGAGAATAGCATCGTATGGAAGTCTATGTGACAACAATATCAGTACGGTAAATGCTTATTTATGTTGCGGATGTAGATTATGTGAATATGCATGTATTATGAATTTACAACCATGGAAACTAAACAACTTTTTAAAACAGACTATGAGACAAAATAATATAAAAAATACTTGCAACAATAAACCAGAGAAGGCACACCCTTTTAGAGAATTTAAAAGATATCCAGTAAATAAATTAATAAGACAACTGGGACTTACAGAATTTGATAGAAAGTCGCCTCTTGAAGATAAAATAATAGACGAAGATAGTGTTACTATTTTGATGAATCAACATATAGGCAAACCTTGTGCAGTGGCAGTTAAAGTAGGGGATAAAGTTCAAAAAGGTGACTTAGTTGGGATAATAGATAAAAATAGTTTGGGAAGCAATATTCATGCAAGTATTAGTGGTGTTATAAAAGAAATCAAAGATAATAAAGTAGTCATTGTTTCAGACAAATAATATAAATAGAATATCTATTAGATAAATTATGAGAAAGAGGGGATAAACTTGAAAAAAGCAATTGGTTTAGTAGAACTAAAAAGTACTCCCATTGGTATACAAACTGCTGATGAAATGGTCAAAGCAGCTAATGTAGAATTAGTTTTAGCAAATCCCGTTTGCCCAGGTAAATACATGATTGTAGTGAGTGGAGATGTCGGTGCAGTTAAAAATTCTGTTGAAAGAGGAAAATCAATAGCAGATGTATTTTTAGTAGAGAGCCATATAATAAATAATGTATCACCACAAGTTCTTGTAGCGATTGCTGGAGCTACAGATATAAAGGACTTAAAATCTATAGGAGCTATAGAAACTATATCTGCTTTAACAATAATAAAAGCTGCAGATATAGCAGTAAAAGCATCGAATGTCCAATTAATAGAAGTTAGAATTGCAAAAGGGCTAGGCGGCAAGGGATTTTTGATAATGACAGGTGAAATATCTTCTGTTAAATCAGCTATAAAATCATGTGAAAATGAACTTGCAAAATTGGGAGAAATAACATCTACATCAATTATCGCTTCTCCTCATAAAAGCTTATTAGAAAAAATAGTAATGTAATACTATTAAAAAAGAGTGATACTATATAAAATTGGGATAAATATTTTAAGGAGGGGAATGACTTGGATATTTATAAAGCATCATCTATAAGAGATCTTTTAAGCAAAGAAAACTTAGAAAAAGAAATAGATAACTTAACAAATATAGATATTTATCCTATAAATACATCAGGTTTATCTGGATCTAAAATGTATAAAATAGAACTTTACTCTAATAAAAATAAAAAATACCTTTACTTAAAAGTTAATAATCTACAAGAAGATTGGCTAGCAAAAGCCAGTAATGACAAGGGTAGGGAGTTAGTAATATTTAAAGATAACGTATATCCAAAGCTTGAAGAATATATAGATGGAATTTATATAGGATATTACTTAGGAAGTGATACATACGCAATTTTAATGAAAGATGTTTCGGAGTATATAGGCTCCAAAAATCATATGAATGAGTATTTGGATTATATAGACACACTAGCGAAATTTCATTCAAAGTTTACAGAATATGATGTTAATAAATACGAGAACTTATTAAATACAGAAAGCTATTATAATTTTTTATCCGTAGATAAATTTAAATATACAGAAGATATGAGAAAAGAAGTATACGAAGGATGGAAAGAGCTAAAGCTCATCTTGGGAGAAAATTTATATGAAAAATATAATAATTTAAATAATATAGAAGAATTATATCCATATTTCCCAAAAACTTTTTTACATGGAGATTATAGACCAGATAATACACTGTATATAGATAAAAACAATATAAAGATGATTGATTTTGCTAATAGCGGATGTGGCCCATGTACACTAGATTTATTATGGTACATTATAACTTCTGTAGAAGCAGATATAGACAAAACTATACTAATAGATTTTTATCGAAAAAGACTAGAAGAATATAAAGGATACAAATTTACACAAAATACATGGAATACATTATTACAAGTTGGATTACTATGTGCATGTAGAATGTTTTTAGCAGCGTTGATAATAAATACAGATTTTAATAATAAAGAACAGATGTTAAATATGGATTGGTGGATAGAAAATTTAAAATTTATACTTATAAATAAAACCTAATTAAAATCATTAAAAAAGTATCGATGAATTTAAATCTACAAGACTTTTTCATCGATACTTCTATTTTCAATAAATATAAATTCCGGGTAAATATTTATTGCATATTTATTAAATTACAATTAGCAGATTTCTCCACCAACAGCTTTTATATCTTCTTTGTTTTCAACAGCAGCTTTTATACATAACTCTAAACCTTTAGTTATATCAGCAGCAGCCATTGATGGTGTGTTTGGTTTACAAACAACTTGAGATGGTATATAAGGAACATGGATAAATCCACCTTTTATGTTAGGATATTTTTTATCTATCATGTATAATATTCCGTACATAACGTGGTTACAAACGAATGTACCAGCAGTGTTAGATACAGAAGCAGGTATACCATTTTCTCTCATTTCTTTAACCATAGCTTTTATTGGTAAGTTTGAGAAGTAAGCAGGTTGCCCATCTTCAAATATAGTGATGTCTATTGGTTGATTTTTTTCGTTATCTTCTATTCTAGCATCATCTATGTTTATAGCAACTCTCTCTGGAGTTACATCAAATCTTCCACCAGCTTGTCCAACAGATATTACTATATCAGGGTTGTGTTTAACTATATTTTCTTCTATTTTCTCTAATGATTTTCTGAAAACAGTAGGTATTTCTAATTTTATTACTTCAGCACCAGCTATTGTGTCAGGAAGTTGTTTAACAGCTTCTAATGCTGGATTTACTGATTCTCCACCAAATGGATCAAATCCTGTTATTAAAACTTTCATTTTTATTTCTCCTTTAGTTAATACAACAGACTCCGGAATAATATATCAAAATCTGTTGTATATTTATTTAATTAATTATAATAGTTTTTTTATATTAGAACCCTAAAGTATACATTAATATTATGTGAGTTACTAATAATAATGCAGCTAAAGGTGCTTGAGCTTTTATAACTCCGTTTTTATCTTTCATTTCAAGTAATGCAGCAGGTAAAACGTTGAAGTTTGCAGCCATTGGAGTAACTAATGTACCACAGAATCCAGCAGTTAATGCTAATATTGAACATATAACTGGGTCTCCACCTTGAGCAAATACGAATGGAAGACCTATACCAGCAGTTATTACTGAGAATGCAGCAAATGCATTACCCATTATAGCTGTGAATATTGCCATACCAACACAGTAAGCTATAACACCTGCAAGTATATTTCCTTGAGGTATAACAGATGATATTATGCTAGCTATTTTATCACCAACACCAGCAGCAGTGAATAATACACCTAAAGAAGCTAATAATTGTGGTAATATAGAGAATACTCCTATTGCTTGGAACATTCTGTTAGTATCTTCAACAGCTTCAGATGGTTTAGCTTTAGTTATTGCAAATGCTAATAATAAAGAAAGTGTAGATGCTATACCTATAGCTACAGTTCCAGGAAACTCTGTAAATGAAGCAACAAGCATTGCTATTACAGCTATTGATAAAGCTGGAACAAATATTTTTAAACCTAATTTTTGAGCTTTCATTTCTGTGAAAGTTGTATCTAATTGTTTTAAAGTACCAACATTAATTTGTTTAGTTGCTGATAAAATTGCTATAACGATTACAAGACATCCTACTAATACAGAAGGAAGTATTCTTGCGAATATAAATATAAATGCTAATATTCCCCAAAATAGGGCTGTACCTATTCTAGTTTTATGATTTTTATCTTTTAAAGTAAACACCATTGTTATTGCCATACATAATCCTATAAACATATAAAATACGTCTAATAGATTATTTGAAAGTGTTGCCATATCCATTATTTATTACCCCCTAAATCATTATTTTTAGAGTTGTATTTTCTACTCAATTGTCTATCTAGTAATATATTTTTTCCAACGCATAATACAAATGCTATTATAGCAACTGGTATTGCAGCTTTAGTAAGCGCCATTGGATCAACAGTCATTCCTAAAGAATCTAAAGTACCAACTATTAAAAGGATACCTGAGTTTGCCATAAATAAGTTTTGACCGAAGAAGTTACCTATATTATCTGCAAGTGCAGAATGAGCTTTTATTTTATCTAAATCCTTTTCTTCTAATTTACCGTATTTTACAGTAGCAGCACTCTCAGCCATTGGGCTTATAAGAGGTCTAACAAATTGAGGGTGACCACCAAGTGCAACACCTGCTGCTATTGTAGCTTCTCTTATGAAAGAATATCCACTTAAAAGTGTACCAGTAGATAATCCTTTTGCTTTTTCTATAAGCATAACTGCTTTTGCTTTTAATCCATATCTTTCACAAAGTCCTATAACAGGTAGTGTAAGCATGAATAAACATGTTGTTCTATTAGTGACAAACGCTTCCCCTAAGGTTGAAAGAATTTCAACTATATTCATGTGAGCTACTAATCCTGTAACTACACCAGCTGAAACAACAACTGCTATAGTATCTAATTTTAGGGCGAAACCTAAAATGATTATCAAAATTCCTATTAATCCCTATACCTATACCTATACTTATACTTAATTATAATCTATCCAAGAAGATATATGTACCAAAATTTTACAAA
>NZ_JADPET010000210.1 GCF_015667935.1 Clostridium sp. 1001270J_160509_D11
AATTTGGTGCAGATATAGCAAAAGCAAATAACTTAGATGTTATAAACGTGCTTACTGGATTTAAATTTATAGGTCAATATTGCCAGAAAATAAAAATAAAAAGATGAATAGGGAATTAGTAAAATTTTTTAAAGACTTGTTTTTTATTGATGTAGAAAATAATGATGCAGAAAATATAAATTTTCCAACATTTGAAGAGGTATTGGGAATACTCGACTTGGCAGAACAAAGGGGAGAGGCATTTAAAAATTATAAATCAGAAAGCTATACGGACGAAAATACGAGTATATCGTATATAAGACAGTCTTTGATAATGCTTACTGCATCAGCTCTTAACAATGCCACAAGAGGAAGTAATAGTTATCACCAACTTCTTCTTGAAAACTTAATAAAAGAAGATTTATTAAAAGACACTACATTTATAAGTGTAAATTACGATATACATATAGATAATGCAATAGCAAATTTATATGATGAAAATAAGTTTCCTGTTATGCTAAATTACGGCATTGATTTTTCAAATTTCAAAATAGATACAAACTCATGGCAAAGACCAAAAGATCCAATGGTAAACTTATATAAAATCCATGGCTCTCTAAATTGGCTTTACTGTCCAATATGTAATAGTATCACGATTACGCCATTTGAAGGTGGAGTAATGAGAATAATTGAAAATATAAATCAAGCGAAATGCCTAAATTGTGGAGAGGTAACCGTCCCAATAATCGTACCGCCGACTTATTTTAAAAATATGTCAAACGTATTTTTAAGCACAGTTTGGAACAAATCAGAAATGGCTATTAGAGATAGCGACGTCATTGTATTTTGTGGTTATTCATTTCCAGAGGCGGATATGCACATAAAATATCTATTAAAAAGAGTTCAGACGAGCAGAAAAAAAGACAATCTAAAAGTAATCGTAGTAAATAATCACAGCAAAAAGAGAAGATCCATAAGAGAAAAAGAAAAAAATAGATATAAAAGATTCTTAGGTAAAGATGTAATTTATACGACATATTCATTTGAAGAGTTTGCAGACAATCCCAAAAAAATAATAGATTTGGCAAAATAATTAGATTTAATAAGAAATAATAAACAAATTATTAACAAAGTAATGGATATTAGGGTGAAATAATATGTTTGGATTAGGGGTTATAATAAATAGCGTTACAATAGTTATGGCGAGTTTGGCCGCATTATTATTAAAAAGATTAATAGTAAAACTTGACAAAAATAATAGGGTCGAAAAAATAAGCGATACTATAATGTCTGGGTTGGCACTTTGCATAATATATATGGGAATAAGCGGTGCACTAGAATGTAAGCACGTCCTAATATGTATAGTGTCTATGGTTGTAGGAGGGCTTATAGGGGAGCTAATTGATATAGATAAGGGTCTTAATGGACTTGGAGATAAGATAGAAACTAAATTAAATAAAGACAAAAAAGATGATTCGAGCGAGATGGTGTCGATATCACAAGGATTTGTATCTGCTAGTTTACTGTTTTGTGTGGGGGCTATGGCAGTAGTCGGTTCATTAAACAGTGGACTGTTTGGAAATAACGACACATTATTTGCAAAATCAGCTTTAGATGGTGTTTCTGCGTTTTTATTCTCACTAACTATGGGGATAGGTGTACTTTTATCGGGGATAGCAGTTTTTATATACGAAGGGATTATAGCAAGTGGGGCATTTTTACTAAAGGGAATATTGTCAACTGCTGTAATAACAGAGATGAATGCTGTTGGGAGCTTGCTTATATTGGCACTTGGTATAAACATGCTATTAAAACAAGATATAAAAGTTGCAAACCTACTTCCAGCAATGTTTGTGCCGATAATATTTGGTCTATTGAGAGTAATATAGAATTTATACTGTAGTAGAAAAATAGGATTTTGTGTAGAATTTAGTCAACAACCATTAAAAGTTTTAGACAAATTTTGTATTTGAAAGGAAAATTAGTTATAAAATCAAATATAGTAATAGTGAGAAAAAATTGTAAACATTTTTACAAGGAGGTTATTGCTATGATCGTGTTTGATATAAACGGAGCAATGGTAAAGTTCGACGAAAAAAGAGATAACTACAATACTATACGAAAAACATTTTTAGAATATGCCCAAGATGCGAGTGAAGAATTTAAAAAGTACTGCAGTGAAAATTTGACTACACTTAGACGACTTAACGATAAATACTTAGTATTTGCCGAAAATTTAATAGACGATGCAGTAAAAAAAGGTGTAGAGATTTTAGTCAGTTACAATGTAATTGTCGTTGATTTTAATATTTTTAAAGAGAAATACTGCGAAAAATATTTCGACTTTAAGCTAATATATAATAATGCTATAAAAGAAAAGAGTTCTTTAAAAGATAAAAGAAATGTGTCTAAATTATTTGATATAAAGCCATTAGTAGATAAATTATCGAGAAGCTTGTATAGAGATTGCTTTAATATACACATGGCTGTCATAGATGCACTTTTAGAATATGGAGTAAAAGATGTGGAATCATATATAGATGGAGAGTCTATAAAACAAGCAAATGCGCTATTTAACAACTATAAAGACGGATTTATAAGCAAACCAGACAGCGCCAAAATAGTCCAAAAGATAATCATGGCAAATCCTTATAGAAAAGAAGTCTATGAGTATTTAGTAAAAGAAGATGGAGATTTTGGAGGAGAAATAGAAAGACTTACAAAATACCTAGGATACGATATAAGACCATATAAAGAATATCTGATGGATATGTATGTACAAGAACTTATTGATAATGACTCCAGAGATTTAGAGCTTTCAAAAGAAAAACTTCAAAAATACGCTAAATATATAGGGTGTGACAATGGAACACTCTATTTAACTAGAATAGATGCGATTTACACATTTGAAAACGTTTAAAAGCTAGCTTAGGCTAGCTTTTTTTTAGCGAAGTGAATTTTAAGCAACGGAATCTTTGATTCGTTGGCGCATGAACGAAGTGAATCTTAAGCAACGGAATCTTTGATTCGCCCGCGCATGAGCGCAGTGAATTTTAAGCAACGGACAAAGTCGCCTGCGCCATGAGCGAAGCGAATTATGTTATTAAAATAACATAATACAAAACACAGTATTTATTTCCAATTTCCCAAAAAAAACACATTTTCAACTGAATTTATAC
>NZ_JADPET010000211.1 GCF_015667935.1 Clostridium sp. 1001270J_160509_D11
AAATATATACAATAAAAAATTTAGGAGATATTGTAGAATTTTTATATTATCTACAATATCTCCTATTATTTTATACAAAAATAATATTTTAACTTTTAATATGTCGAAGTACAAACTTTTTGGAATCATCGAAAAATTTATTTAGAGATTCTTCTGTAAACAATTCATTTTTAGGAAAAGTCGGTATTTGACTTTTATAATTTTCATAAATCCACTTTTCAGTAAGCTCAATATCACTTGGAGTAATTGTATATACTCCATTATCAGTTTTTATGTCGATATTTTTCTTTGGAAATGTAAATTTATTTTCTATATCTAAATACTTTGCAATAAGATTGAAGTTTTTATGTTTGAACTTAATGCAAGACTCCCTATCTCCATAAAAAACACCATCTAAGGTCTTCATTCCTATGATAATATTTTCACTATTATAAATAAAATAATGTTCTTTTAATAAATTATTTAGATAATAATCTAAAAGTATATGGCAGTAGATACCTGTAGAGATTATATCGTTTTTCGCCCAATATCTATCTTTATACTTTTGTAAATCTGGCAAGCTAAGCTCATCTTTATAAATATAATAGTGTGAGAATTTTGATGATATTGGATTATCCATAGGTATTAAGAAACCTGATTTAATATCTGGAATTAAGTTTGCAAGTATAAAAAGATTTTCTTCTTCTTTATTTAAAGCTAAAGTATTTGAAATTTCATTAGCTAATTTTATATGAAAACTCCATGCTGGCATAATAAAAAGTCCTTTCTATAATATAATATTTTAAAAATCTCCCAAAATTTATATACATATTATGTATTATAAAGTAAATGGAATAAATTTCAATAAAAAATAATATATAATTTTTGAAGAAATTTATTGAAATTTAATCTTTATTCATGTATATTTTAATAAGTGAATCATAAGTTTTGATAATCAAAATATTTTATATAAAAAATATTTTATGATCTTAAGGAGGAATATTGTGAAAAAGAAATTAGTAATAGGAATTATAGTAACTTTATTAGCATTGACGGGGATAGGATATGCTATAGGAGATTATTTTGTAAATTATGCGCTATCACCAGTAAGTGACTCAGTAAATAGAGAAATAAATGAAGAAGATAAGATTAATATAAAAGAAGATGCCCAAAATATTATAAAATCAAATCAAACTAAAGAAATGAAAAAGGGAGAAAAATTCAAAAATACTACATCATCTGCAGAAATTAAAAGCAATGATGGATTAAAATTAAAAGCTAAATATAAAATTCAAAAAAAACAAACTAATAAATGGGTAGTTTTAATACATGGATACAAATCAAATAACGATAATATGATGTCTTATGCTGAAAAATACTACAAAGAGGGATATAATGTTTTACTTCCTAATAATAGAGCTCATGGAAATAGCGAAGGTGAATATATAGGTATGGGCTGGTTAGATAAAGAAGATATATCATGTTGGATAGATTGGATAGTAAAAAACGACCCAAAATCTAAAATAATACTTCATGGAGTATCTATGGGTGGTGCTACAACTATGATGACATCAGGAGATAATTTAGATAATGTAGTTGGATACATAGAAGATTGTGGATATACTAGTGTATGGGATATATTTGAAAGTGAATTAGATAAAAGATTTTCACTTCCTGCATTCCCAATATTAAATATATCTAGTACAGTAGCAAATTTAAAAGCTGGATATGATTTTACAGAGGCATCTAGTTTAGAACAAGTTAAAAAATGTAAAAAGCCGATGTTATTTATCCATGGTGGAAAAGATGACTTTGTTCCAACTGATATGGTATACGAAGTTTATAATGTTGCAAACTGTAAAAAGGACTTATATATAGTTGAACAAGCAGGACATGCTGAAGCGAAGGACTACGACCCAGATGCATATTGGGATAAAGTTTTTAACTTTATAAATGAAAATATCGAAATTTAATTGCTTAATATAAAATAAATATTCCCACAAGAGAAAGTACTATATCTCAGGTGGGAATATTTTTATTTTAAATATTTTTATGCGGTATTTATAAGGTATGTATTTTGTAACTTAAATTTGTTCAGATGAAATAGTTTTATCAGAATGATTTGCTGTGACTTTGTCTTCTGGTTTATCGACGTTGCAGAAGTAGTGTATTTCGGAATTGTATTCATATTTTGTTAAATCGCCGATTTTAAAATAAGTGTTACATTTTTCACATTTGGCAACAGAACTCAGTTTTGCACATTTAGGACATATCATATCGTAGTCATAAAAATGATAGTACTTATCCGTCGCCTTTATTTCACAGTCACAAATTTCACAATAACCTATAACTTCAGCAGATTCATCTTGAAAATTATCTTCATGATTATTTGAATAATTATAGTCCATTTATTTACCCCCTTTTATAAAAATAAAATTCCTATATATTACATTATATCATATGAATATATAGGAATTCGCGTGAATTTTAATACATATAATTCAGATTTATAATTTATATGAAATATTATATTTATACAGATTAACAATTTATTAAATAATGATATGCTATTTGATACTTTCTATTTCTATCTAAGTCTCTTTCAGTTAAAGATGGAAGTCTTTTTAAATCCATATTGTGCATTAAATCAGCAAGTTTGACTTCTTTTGCTAATTTGTTAGAGCTTAGATTTTTTATATATTCTTGATAATCTTGTTTAGGATCATATCTTGTAAGCAAAACAACAGCATCGACGATATGTTGTGATAGTCCAATTTCAAGCAAGTACTCAGAATCTACATCAGTATCTTCAATTACATCGTGGAGTATAGCTACGATTTTAGCATCTTTACTTTTTACATTTTCCATTACATGCAGAGGATGTAGTATATATGGATTGCCGGATTTATCAGTTTGACCTTTGTGTTTTTTTACTGCTAGTTCTAGTGCTAATTGAAACTGTTCATTATAAGATAACATTTGTTTACCTCCTGTAATATAAATTTATGTATATTATATCCTATGTTTTTTTATTTTTGTGAAAAATATAGGGATTATTGATTTTATGGAGAATATAGTTTTTTGTATAAATAATATATTAAATGACAGCGTCAAATAAAAAATAAGAAATAA
>NZ_JADPET010000212.1 GCF_015667935.1 Clostridium sp. 1001270J_160509_D11
AACAAACCAAGCCAGATATTTCAGATAATGATTAGTCTGAGCAGGTAAACAACTTTTATTTGAGAGTTTGATCCTGGCTCAGGATGAACGCTGGCGGCGTGCCTAACACATGCAAGTCGAGCGATTCTCTTCGGAGAAGAGCGGCGGACGGGTGAGTAACGCGTGGGTAACCTGCCCTGTACACACGGATAACATACCGAAAGGTATGCTAATACGGGATAACATAAGAAATTCGCATGTTTTTCTTATCAAAGCTCCGGCGGTACAGGATGGACCCGCGTCTGATTAGCTAGTTGGTGAGGTAATGGCTCACCAAGGCGACGATCAGTAGCCGACCTGAGAGGGTGATCGGCCACATTGGAACTGAGACACGGTCCAAACTCCTACGGGAGGCAGCAGTGGGGAATATTGCACAATGGGCGAAAGCCTGATGCAGCAACGCCGCGTGAGCGATGAAGGCCTTCGGGTCGTAAAGCTCTGTCCTCAAGGAAGATAATGACGGTACTTGAGGAGGAAGCCCCGGCTAACTACGTGCCAGCAGCCGCGGTAATACGTAGGGGGCTAGCGTTATCCGGATTTACTGGGCGTAAAGGGTGCGTAGGCGGTCTTTTAAGTCAGGAGTGAAAGGCTACGGCTCAACCGTAGTAAGCTCTTGAAACTGGAGGACTTGAGTGCAGGAGAGGAGAGTGGAATTCCTAGTGTAGCGGTGAAATGCGTAGATATTAGGAGGAACACCAGTAGCGAAGGCGGCTCTCTGGACTGTAACTGACGCTGAGGCACGAAAGCGTGGGGAGCAAACAGGATTAGATACCCTGGTAGTCCACGCCGTAAACGATGAGTACTAGCTGTCGGAGGTTACCCCCTTCGGTGGCGCAGCTAACGCATTAAGTACTCCGCCTGGGGAGTACGCTCGCAAGAGTGAAACTCAAAGGAATTGACGGGGACCCGCACAAGTAGCGGAGCATGTGGTTTAATTCGAAGCAACGCGAAGAACCTTACCTAAGCTTGACATCCTTTTGACCGATGCCTAATCGCATCTTTCCCTTCGGGGACAGAAGTGACAGGTGGTGCATGGTTGTCGTCAGCTCGTGTCGTGAGATGTTGGGTTAAGTCCCGCAACGAGCGCAACCCTTGCCTTTAGTTGCCATCATTAAGTTGGGCACTCTAGAGGGACTGCCAGGGATAACCTGGAGGAAGGTGGGGATGACGTCAAATCATCATGCCCCTTATGCTTAGGGCTACACACGTGCTACAATGGGTGGTACAGAGGGCAGCGAAGTCGTGAGGCCAAGCTAATCCCTTAAAGCCATTCTCAGTTCGGATTGTAGGCTGAAACTCGCCTACATGAAGCTGGAGTTACTAGTAATCGCAGATCAGAATGCTGCGGTGAATGCGTTCCCGGGTCTTGTACACACCGCCCGTCACACCATGGGAGTTGGGGGCGCCCGAAGCCGGCTAGCTAACCTTTTAGGAAGCGGTCGTCGAAGGTGAAACCAATAACTGGGGTGAAGTCGTAACAAGGTAGCCGTATCGGAAGGTGCGGCTGGATCACCTCCTTTCTAAGGAGAATTGCCTACTGTTTAATTTTGAGGGTTCATTAAATTAGTACTTTGAAAATTGCATAACATTTAGTGATATGACATTATATATGAACAGAAAAGTTTCAAAAATCATGACAGATAAGTCGTAAAAATCAAAATGGTATTTATCTCAATACCGAACTCTAATAACTGGTCAAGTTATTAAGGGTGCAGGGCGAATGCCTTGGCACTAGGAGCCGATGAAGGACGTGATAAGCTGCGATAAGCTTCGGGGAGTTGCACGTAAACTTTGATCCGAAGATTTCCGAATGAGGAAACTCACTTAGAGTAATGTCTAAGTATCGTATGATGAATACATAGTCATGCGAGGGGAACCCGGAGAACTGAAACATCTAAGTACCCGGAGGAAGAGAAAGAAATTCGATTCCGTAAGTAGCGGCGAGCGAACGCGGAACAGGCCAAACCAGTGAAGTTTTCTTCGCTGGGGTTGCGGACATATCATAACGAAGAGGTATCGTAGAGGAAGAGAGTTGGAAAGCTCCGCCATAGATGGTAACAGCCCAGTACTTTAAACGAGAAGACTTTAGATATGATCCAGAGTACCACGGGACACGTGAAACCCTGTGGGAAGCAGGAGGGACCATCCTCCAAGCCTAAATACTACCTAGTGACCGATAGCGTATAGTACCGTGAGGGAAAGGTGAAAAGAACCCCGGGAGGGGAGTGAAAGAGAACCTGAAACCCTGCACTTACAAGCTGTAGGAGCACATTTCTTGTGTGACTGCGTACTTTTTGTAGAACGGGCCAACGAGTTACGTTGTGTAGCAAGGTTAAGCACTTAAGGTGTGGAGCCGTAGCGAAAGCGAGTCTTAAATGGGCGTCTAGTTACCCGACGTAGACCCGAAACCAGGCGACCTATCCATGAGCAGGTTGAAGCGAAAGTAAAATTTCGTGGAGGACCGAACCCACGTACGTTGAAAAGTGCGGGGATGACTTGTGGATAGCGGTGAAATTCCAATCGAGCCTGGAGATAGCTGGTTCTCCCCGAAATAGCTTTAGGGCTAGCCTCAAGATTAGAGAAGCGGAGGTAGAGCACTGAATGTCCTAGGGGGTATTGCACTTACCGAAGACTATCAAACTCCGAATGCCGTATTCTTTTGCTTGGGAGTCAGACTATGGGTGATAAGATTCATAGTCAAGAGGGCAACAGCCCAGATCGTCAGCTAAGGTCCCTAAATGTAAGTTAAGTGGTAAAGGATGTGGAATTGCACAGACAACCAGGATGTTGGCTTAGAAGCAGCCACTCATTTAAAGAGTGCGTAATAGCTCACTGGTCGAGTGATTCTGCGCCGAAAATTTCCGGGGCTAAAACTTACTACCGAAGCTACGGCATCATTATGATGGGTAGGGGAGCTTTCTATACGGGTTGAAGCATGACCGTAAGGACATGTGGACTGTATAGAAGTGAGAATGTTGGCATGAGTAGCGAGATGTGGGTGAGAATCCCACAGGCCGTAAACCCAAGGTTTC
>NZ_JADPET010000213.1 GCF_015667935.1 Clostridium sp. 1001270J_160509_D11
TATTATTAATAACTAACCTTATATTAATACAGGTTATTAATTTTTATATTTTTCTTGTATTAATACTGCTTATTAATCCTGATATTTTCATTTTCTAACTATCTCTATTTATATATTTTAATACTTTTTTTATTAAAATTATTTACTTTTTTATGTCAATTATATCAATTTTTTATTACTTCACTTTGTATTATACTATAATAATCCAAGTATGTACAAATTATACACAAGTTTAAAGAGAAATCTGTATTTTTGTATAAAAAAAAGGCTATGTTAGCTATCTTCGTGATAAATATGACATAAAAACAACCACACCTTAGAATTTTCAATATATTGAATTCTAATATGTGGTTGATTATATAACTTACTATAAATTGTTCGTAATATATTAATATTGTCTATTAAGCTACTTCTATAAATTATAACTTTTACCAAAACCAACCTCCATATCCTATTTCAAGATGTAATATGAAAAACAAAGTTGGTAATAACAACATACTTATAATACTACAAATATAGCACATTTTCGTAAATTTATTTTCTTTATACTTCCTCTTAGTATAATCAAATAGCACTATGAAAGGTATTGTACTTAGCACTATTCTTAACAGAAATCCCAATTGTAAAAGATATTCATCATTAAGTTTTATACCATCTAGTAGTATTAATGGCAATGCCCAGCTAAACCATACTATTATGTTAGAAAATATAATTGCTGAAACATACTTTCGTATATATATCCTTTTTTCTTGTTTCATCGCATCACCTTTCTTCATAATCAACACTATTATAGTGTTTTACTTATAAGTCACAATATATGACAATTGCGATTTAGTTTATATTATATCATTTTCAACACTTATTTAAAACATAGCCTAATTTTATAAAAGGCTATGTTAAACTATTTATATCTATATATACCTATAGTTTTATATCTATCTCCTTCTAATACTTCACTAGCTCCATAATATATGCTATAATCTTCTTCATTTATTTCAACTATAGCATCTCCCTCTTTAAAATATGGAACTTCAAATATGTGATATTGAATATCTCTCATTATTCTTCTTGCATCAATAAGTGCGATTATATCTCTATATTCTAATCCATATGAACACAATTCTTCAATTCTATTTAAATCATTTTTAAACGCTTGATTTTTTACTGAATTAGATATGTATCTTATAGTATTTACAATTCCATATAAATCATTATTATCATAAGCATCCCATCGATTATTTGCCTTATCGAATAATTCTTTATATCTATCATCAAAAATAACTTGGTTCAATGCAGTATAACAGTCTCCAAATTTAAGAACTTGCTCTTGATTTAAGTTAAAGAATATATCAGTTCTTAAATCATATCGTTCTTCATCTGACATAGTAGGTTTATTTTTTTCTACTGATTCTATTATATTTATCAATTCTTGTTCTTCGCTTTCTTTTGAATAAATATCATTAGAAATAATTTGATTAATATTATTAGTATCAATTAAATTCTCATTTTTATTAATATCCAAAGTTATATCTTCTTTTGAATTACTGCACCCTGTTAAAAATAATGATATAGCAATTAAAAATAAACTTAACCTAATTACTTTTACCATATAAAATTTCCCCTTTTTATTTATAATTAATTCTCAATATATAATAATTACGAACTTAATTATATTATATAAAGTATTCAATTGTTTTCCAATTATAAAATGGTTTCATTAATTTGAAGTAAAGTTCCTTACTTTATGTTAATTCAATGAATCTATTTCTAATAGTGGCTCTAGTTACATATGTATCCTTAGTAGCTACATTCACTAGCATATCTTTAATTCGGTCATTCTTTTTATTCTTCTTACTTAGTTGTAGAAATTTAAACCAAGCCAAATAATTATTGATATATTTTGTGGATACACCATTAAAAGTCATTAACCATCTCTTAAAGCTACTGTGAAGAGCATTTATATGCTGTAAATGATAAACACTATCTATCATTGATTTTCCTCTAGGAACTTGCTTTAACTCTATGTTCAACTTATCCTTTATTCCCATATATGATTTATGTGAATCTACACAAAAAGTAGCATCTTCACATATTTTATTGTCAAAGAAGTTAACTATTTGATTTGTTGTAATTCTACCATTACAAACAGCACCCATAAGGATATTTCCTTTTCTATCAATTGCTGTCTCTATACAAATCTGCTCTTTTGATATTCCTCTTTTCTTCTTATCATTTTTACCTTTACCTCTTTTTCTAGGATTTCTAGGCATTACAAATGTAGTACTTTTAGAATGATTCCCTTTAAAAGACTCCTTAATAAAGCATTCATCTACTTCAACTATACCTTCAACTTTATCATTTTTTAATGATAAATTGATTACATCAAGTATCCTATGACGCATGTAAAAAGACGTTTTAACACCTACTCCTACTTCTTCAGCACATTTTCTTATAGAAAGTCCTAATATCATTAATTCGCAGTATTTTAGCCATTTATCTAACCCTAATTTTGTATTAGAGAATGGGGACATAGTAAACTCATCAAAACTTGTACGACAACGTTTACATATATATCTTTGTCTTCCATTAGATTTCCCATTTTTATTTACATCTTTACATTGACATTTTGGGCACTCGTATCCTTTAGAAAATCTACTTTCTTTAACATTATCTCTAATTTCAGAAGAATTAAATAAAGTACTTAATACTTCTTGTGCTACTGAAATTAACTCTGTAAGTTCATTCTTTTTTAAATCTTTTATCATAGCTTTTATATCTATTTTTGACATAATATTAGGTATCCTTTCTGTAAATTAGTTGAAATATAGTCTATACCTATATTATAGCCTATTTTAGATATAATTAATCACAAAGTTAGCTAACATAGCCAAAAAAAAAAGTTTCACTAATGTGAAACTTTTATAATTGGTGAGCGCACAGGGATTCGAACCCCGGACACACGCCTTAGAAGGGCGTTGCTCTATCCAGCTGAGCTATGCA
>NZ_JADPET010000214.1 GCF_015667935.1 Clostridium sp. 1001270J_160509_D11
GACCAAACTAAATTAGGTAGACCAACTGGATTTAGAATAACAGTTAGACAAGTTACAATATCTGCAGGTGCAGGATTCGTAGTTGCATTAACTGGTGAAATAATGAAGATGCCAGGACTTCCAAAAGTTCCAGCAGCAGAAAAAATCGATGTTGATGAAAATGGAGTAATATCTGGTTTATTCTAGACTTTATTGTTAACACTTAAATATTTACATAAATATAATGATTATAGTGTAAAATTAGTATTACCATGTGACAGTTATAATAATAAAAGTAACTTTATTATTATAGAATAAGAAGATAATATTAATATATAAATAAAAAGAGAGGCTGCCATAGAACAATGTTTTATTGTTCTGTGACAGCCTCTTCAAATAAAGTAATTTTACATAAGTTTGTCATTTTCCATTACTACAGGTTCATAAGTTTGACTTTCGCCTGTAATACTAGTTTTTAGTCTATCGACCATGTATGATTTTAACTCTTCTTTATTTTTGAATTTTGTTATTTGGTAAGGTAATTCAAACCCGTATTTTTCTATAAATATAACTCCATCATTAGTATTTATAGCAACTCCAGTATGACCTACAAATAAAGCATTGTTTTCTTCATCTGGAACATAACCATTTATTATAGAAATATTTTTATCTGATTTAAATGATATTTTTCTATTTTTTAATTCTTTAGCAATTTCATCAGCAGATTTTTTAACGTCATTAAAATCACTTACCTTGATATTTGAGAAGAAATTGAAAAATTTGTTCATATCTTCCTTGCTAAATTTTGCATCAGGATTATCTCTTAATGTTGCGTAATCCATTTCTAAGTTAGTATTGTCTATTTTATCATAATCTAAAGAAGAATTTGAGATTATGAATTTATTAAATAATCTAAAAGCAGTTATCCTACAATTTTGGTCAGTAAATTTAGAATTACTTTCTAGCCATTTATCAGAAAGATCATATAAATTATATGGAACTTGCATTTTAGATAATCTTTCATTTTCATTTAAAAGTTCTACACCTTCCACACTTTTATAATAGTGTTTAACTGATTGCATAAACATAGAAATATCTTCTTTATCGATATTATTTTCGCTTAAAAAATCAGCTACTTTTTTTTGAGTATCTTCATCACTCATAGTTGAATACTTCATATTTTCAGAAGTCAAAGGTTCTTCTTTTTGGCTTTGAGAAGTACATCCGCCAAATAATAAGGTTGTAAGCAATACGCCTACTATCAATATTTTTTTCATAAAACTAGCTCCCTCAATTTTATTTTTAAGATATTATATCATAGTTTATAATTTCATAAAATAAATAAAAGACAAAAGGAATATAATTTATGGATAGTAAATTAATAGAAAATATTTATTATCTACCTTGAATAATTATTTTTAATCATATTAACTAATAACATGATATTTAAGATTATTAATCCTATTGAAAATACTAATATTAATGAACTAATTTGATTGTCACTTTGAAGAACAAAGAAACCAACTAGTAGAATGATAATTGACACTGTATCGTATTTTTGGATTAATAATTTACTTTTAAAAGAAGATAATCCAGGATATTTAACTATACTACCTTCTTTTAAAGATTTTTTAGCATTTAATTTCCAAAGTAAATCTTGTAAAAAATTCAAACCTAAATATAATGCAAGGCTACTATAAAAAATTATTATGCATGACTTTCCATAAGAATAAGACTCTATAGTAGGATTATTTTTTCCAAAAGTTAGTGCTAAAAAAATAAAGCATAACATTTGAATAAAATATCCAAAATTAAATTTTAATAATGAATCTAATTTTAATGAATCATCAGTTTGTATATCGACTGCATTTGAATCTTCTGTGCAAAATATCTGATATTGTGAGCTTTCAACAATATGTTTCCATCCAGATGATTCACATATATCAATATATTCATTAAATAATAATTCGTAATTTTGTAGTGATGTATCAGCACATGTATCTGATAACTTTGGAATATCCACTGTAAACCTCATATTTTTAGGTTCGCATCTTTTAAATTTAAAAATATTAAGTATCCAAATTTCGTCGAGCATCCAGCCTTTAGCAGCCATTTCGGATAAATATAATTCTAAAGCATGACAGTCACTTGCATCAAATGGAACTGTCCTAAACAATATATTTTTGCTAATTCTCATAAATATTTCCCCTTTTTATAAATTAATTAAGATGATTTTATTTTTATAGTACGTATAATTATTTTTAATGAAAATAATTACTTATCTAAAAAAGTTTTGCCGTCGTTTACCATAAGTAAAAGTCTATTGTATTCTTCTTTTAAAATGTTGATACCATCTTCTGTTATGATGTAACTTATTTTTCTACCTTCAACAGAAGTTTCTTTGATTAATCCAGCTTGTTGAAATTTTCTAAGTAGGGTATATAAAGTTCCAGGACCTACACGAATCCTTCCATTAGAAATAGTTTCAACATTTTTCATAATATCAACTCCACAACATTCTTTTGTTAAAGATAATAGAACATAATACATAGGTTCAGAAAGTGTTTGAAACTGCTTTCGTGCCATCTTTACCTCCTTTTATAAAAGAAATATCGAGTATCGATATTTATAGCTTGATTATAATATCGATACTCGATATTGTCAATATAATCCAATAATAAATATAATTACGACTTTGTTACATATACTGTTTATATAGAATAGGTGTAGGACAAGGTAGATACTAGAAAGGGGGATGAGTTATGGCAGCAAGAAAGAGTCCTATAAGGGACAGATTAAATGGATATTTTTCATCTAAATATTCAATATTATCATTAGTAGGTTTACATATTTTAATGTCTATTATAATGTTATTCAGTGTATATGAATTATTTGTAGGTATAAGCGCAACTAGGTTTATTTATGATGAGCTAAAATACGTACAAGCATCAGTATTTGGAATAGATTTCATAGCACAAAACGACCATTTTTATTTT
>NZ_JADPET010000215.1 GCF_015667935.1 Clostridium sp. 1001270J_160509_D11
CATCTAAATCTCGTTCTAGCACCTCTTCCTCATTTTTAATTATTTTATTCAAAACTGGGAAATCTAATAAAAATATAATTTTTACATATTATAAAAACTATTAAAAATAAAAGCTAAAATTTATATTCAAAACAAAAAGTTAAAACTTATAAAACTGTAACAAATGTTACTGAAAAAACAAACAAAAAAAGGTATTATATAGAAGTCACTTTAAAGATAAATTAAAAAATAATTACTTGTATATAGATTTATAAAGGAGGCAAAATGGCTCATTACGGAAATTTACAAAAGATAAGAAATGGCAAAAGAACTTTTGCGATAACTCCTCATATTCCAGGAGGATTTATAAAACCTGATGTACTTATAAAACTAGCTGCTGTTGCTGAGAGATATGGCGGCATCATAAAAATAACATCAGGACAAAGAATATTAATAACTAATTTAAAAGAAGAGGACCTTCCTGCTGTTTGGGACGAACTTGGCATGAAACCAGCTGTTGTGACTCAAAATTCACTTAAAAATGTGGAGATGTGTCCAGCTAATTTCTGCAAAAGATCAAAATACCCTACACTTGGAATAGGTATGAAACTTAGCAGAGAATTTCAGGGGATGGAGCTTCCATGCAGAACTAAAATAGGTGTTGCTGGATGTAGGAATTCTTGTGGAAGTGTGTATGCTAAGGATATCGGCGTCTTAGTCGACTTTGACAAGCTGTTTTTCGTTACAGTAGGTGGTAGCGCAGGGTTTTACCCTAGAATGGCGGATATCGTCACTCGTGGCTTAACTGAAGATCAAGCTTTCGCTTTAGTAGAAGTCATCTTAAACTACTATAAAGAAAATGCGCTTATGGGCGAAAAACTAGGCGATTTTATAGACAGAATAACAATAGATAAATTTAGAGATGATGTTTTAGAAATAGCTCAATTAGAGAAAAAATTAGAAACAGAATTTAAATAAAATCTCAATTTAAATAAAAGATAAATAAACTTTTACAATAAAGTAAATATAACAGAAATTTTAGCAATAAGGAGTTTTAGAAATGAGTTTATTTTTAGGAAAGATACATTACTGGTTATTTAACAAAATATTATGGTTTGAAAATTTAGAAGAAGAAATAATCAAAACTGCAAAGAGTGAAGGGCTTGATATAGAAGGTGTAAAATCTGAAATAGAAGCTAAATACGGAGCTAAATTAGAAAATAAAAACCTAGAAGAAATAATAGACACTAACAATATACATGGATGGTTACAAGATAGAATCCACAGAGCAGAAGGAAGAATGGCTGCTTGGACTAAATTTATGATTCAAAACGACAAAATATCAGCTTTAGAAAAAGTCTACATAGACCAAGCTAAAGAAGCTGCTAGTGAAGTAACATCTGAAAGAGCTATCGAAAACGCTCCTGAAATATTCAACTGCATGAACGACTATATATTAGACGGTATGCCATGCGACCATGTAAACCAAGTTATAGAATCTGACGAAGATGCTGTTAAATGGGTTAGAAGAATATGCGTTCATAAAGAACTTTGGGCAGAAGAAGGCGTTGATGTAGACGTATTCTACAACCTTAGAGGTCTATGGATAAAAGAATTCGTAAAAGATCTAAATAGTGAATTTGAATATAGAGAATTAGGTCAAAATGAATTTATAATAAGCAAAATAGCATAATAATTAAAATAATTATAATTTAGTGTAATTCTTTTTAAAAAACATTAAAAAACGTAATAATTATAAAAAAAGCATAACAATTATAAAATTGTAAATAATATTTGTGTACTCGACCAACTTCAATCAACTTCATGTAAAGTGATATTTGTATAGTCTATAACTTGTTAGTAGGGATTGGAAGTGCACCAAGAAAGCCCCATTAAAAATGGGGCTTTTTTTTGCGTTTAAGTAATATCCGAAGTCGTTGTGCTATGAGCGAAGTGAATTTTAAAGCAATGTACGAAGTCATTGGTGATAGAATTTTTGATTTATACTCATTTTTAAAACAGGTTGTACATAATTTATATTGTGGAGGTGGAGCGATTGAATAATATTAAAGATTTTATAATAAAAGAGCTTCTGATAGTAATCATAATGGGGTGCGTCTACACTAATATCGAGATGATTTTTAGGGGGTATACTCATCCATCCATGATAATAGTAGGCGGCCTGTGTGGTATGCTAGCTGGTCTTATAAACGATATAACGCCGGAGATGAAGATGTATAAACAGTGTATTTTGAGCGCTATTATTATAACTATTATAGAATATATTTCAGGATATATTCTAAATATCAAATTAGGACTGAATATTTGGGACTATAAAAATTTAAAATTCAATATAAACGGACAAATTTCGCTTATATTCAGTTTGGCATGGGTATTTTTAAGCTATTTTGCGATAAAATTCGACGATATGCTTAAAAATGATTTGTGTAGAAAAACTGTAATAAAAGGCAAGAGCAAATAGAAATAAATCATTTAAATGTTAAAATAAAAAATGAAAATAGATAATCAAGATTAAACTAAAAGAAACAATTAAAAAGACAAATAATTGAGGAAATTTTCAAGAATCTCTAGTATTATTAAAGTATATTTAAATAATATAGGGGGATAATACTATGGCCAATGAAACTATAAAGTGCAAAAGATGTAAAAGTGACGCTAAAATTATAAGTGCTTCACAAAATTTATGGAAAATGAGCTTATATTCTATAATATGCGCAGTAATATTTTACTTTATACCAATTATGTCATTTATTTCACTTGTCTTTTTAGGACTTGCTGTGATGATGGCGATAGCAGGGATTTATATGAAGTTTAAAGGAGGAGCAATCGTCCAGTGTAGTAAATGCAATGCCAGATATAAAATAAATGAATTAAAACTAATTCAACAAAAAATAAATAAAAAGATATTTCAGATACAAGATGCGGTACAATTAGA
>NZ_JADPET010000216.1 GCF_015667935.1 Clostridium sp. 1001270J_160509_D11
TTATATAATTTTAAAAATAAAATCTATAAAAATTCTTACTTCTAATTTATAATAGAAAGATATAAAAGTTTTTAATATCAAATTTTTAAGGAGGCTTTTATCAATGAAAAAAAGACCAAAAGCAATTGACGGTACACTTAGAAAATCTTTTTTACGTGTTCCTGAAGTCATTAGAGAATGTAGCGGGATAAATATCTTTGGCAAAAGAATTAAATCGCTTGTGTTTTCGACTGATTTAGCTATCATAAAAAATGTAAATGCAGATGCTGTTATGGCGGTATACCCATTTACACCTCAGCCAATAATAACACAATCTATTATTATGGCTTCTGACATACCAGTCTTTGCTGGAGTTGGTGGAGGTCTTACAAAAGGGATGCGTTCAGTTTTATTAGGAACTAATGCTGAGTTACAGGGCGCAATCGGTGTTGTTGTAAACGCTCCAACATCAAACGGCGTAGTTCAAGCATTATCTGATAGCCTTGATATACCTGTTGTCGTTACAATTGTAAACGATCAAACAAATATACAAGAAAGAATAGATGCAGGCGCAACTATCTTTAATGTATCTGCTTCTGCTGATACACCTAGAATAGTAGCAAAAATTAGAAAGGATTACCCTGATTTTCCGATAATAGCTACAGGTGGTCCAACAGAAGAAAGTATAAGAAAAACTATCGAAGCTGGTGCAAATGCTATAACTTGGACACCACCTTCTGTTTCTGAATTATTCAAAGACGTTATGACTAAATACAGAAACAACGTAGAAGCACCGCATTAATAATTGGTGGTGGTGCATTGCTATGGATACTTATTATCATTATGATGACAGGGTATTTAATTTAAATTACATACCAAAAAGAGGCTAATCGCGTTTTAATTTTGCGATTAGCCTCTTTTTACAATAACTTGTTAAATTTAGCTAGTAAGTCTAGCTTTGACTTAATTTCCTTTTAAGTTTATGATTGCGTTTTGTATTTATTTTGTCCCCGATGACAGTTTTAAAATACATGTTTTAGTAATTATTTTTAATAATTGTTTTGATTTTATGATTTTTATAATTCCGATTTTATATTCCCCGAAAAATTATAACCCCACTCCCAATAGCGTTATAATTATGAAAACAGTTTCATACAATCCCCTAAAAATCGTATTCCCTTGCCTTTGATAATATAATACTACATATGCTATAGCGTTTTTTGTCGATTCTTGCAATAAAATCCAAGTTTTTTTCGACATTTGCCAGGTATTTTATGGTAATTCTGGTCATTTGTTCTTTTTATGAATACGATTTCCATTTTATATAATTATAAATTAATTGACATATAAAGATTATTACTAATAATATAGGAAATATTCTATTAAAAAATATGTTATCTATAGCTAAAATAGAAAGTCCAATCGCCAATAAAACCAATGGAATCTGCGTCCATAATAAAAAATACTCCCTTTGACGTATCAAGGGAGTATTTTTATATATAATATCCAACTATTTTACTTTATCTAAGCTATTTTTGATATATTATTTTTTAGGTCTTTGGCAAGTGACACATTTAGGTTTAGCAATCTTTTTATATCAAAATTCTATTTATAAAGTTTATTTACAAAAGGTAGCTATTTTATAGCTGAAAAGGGAGTCCTTTTGCAAATATCGTATTTTGCGTTTTTATTGTAGATAAAATTAATCGTCGATAAGTTTTATCTTTAATTATATTATAATAATATTGCTGATATGTCAATCATAATTTTTATATATTGTAGGTATTTTGGATTTATTGTTTATGTTTGGTTTATATCTAGTTTTTATTATTATCTAGATTGTTTTTATTTAGTTAATCTTATCTATTTATTTTATCTAAATAGTATAATAATACCCACTCTTTTTATTTTTAAACTTTAATTTTGTGCTGTGTTAAAAATTCTGATGAAAATTATTTTAGATTACTTATATTCAATATATTTATTGTTTTTTTACTTATTTTCATAATATAAATCTTTTTTCGTACTTTATGTGGATATATCTACCTTGAATCAAACTTCATAATAATGTATGATTATTATATTATCTTTAAAGGAGCATGATAAATGAAATTTTCAGTTGGAGTTGAATATGCAATACATTGTTTATTGTATATGGTAAATATGGAAGATGGTAAATCAATAGGGATAAGGGATTTATCAACGTTTCAAGGAATTTCGGAAACGTATCTGTCAAAAATATACGCAAAATTGAGCAAATCAGGAATTGTGAAATCTGTCCCCGGTGTAAAAGGTGGATATACATTAGCCCGTAGTGCTGATAAAATTACGTTTTGTGATATAGTTGAGGCTGTTGAAGGGAGTGAACCGTTCTTCCACTGCGCTGATATCATGCAAAATAGCGTGCTTGCAAAACAGGACCTTCCACCAAGGAATCCTACAAAATGTCCTTGTGTGATTAAAGCTGTGATGTTTGAGGCGGAAAATCAAATGAAAAAATATTTAAGCACGAAGACATTGGCATGGTTATATGATCAAATGTATCACGATATGCTTCCAAAAGAATACGAAACATCAATGCTTGAATGGTTTAATAAGGAAAATAAATAGATTTGGAGTAAAAAAGTAGGGTCTTACCCTACTTTTTTGTTTGTTTATTTTGACATCAACTTTTCTATTTCGTTTAAATCTAGTCCTGTCGATTTTGATATTGTTTCTTTGTCTAATCCTATGTTTATTAGGGATTTTGCGATTTCTATTGCTTTACTTTTTTCGCCTTCCTGAATTCCCTTTTGCAGCCCTTCTTGAATTCCTTTTTGCAGCCCTTCTTTAATACCTTCTTGTCTACCCTTTTTGATTCCTTTTCGCTCGGCTTCGTTTAATGCGCTTATCTTGTCTTTTAGGGTTTTTGCCCTCATTTCGTAAAG
>NZ_JADPET010000217.1 GCF_015667935.1 Clostridium sp. 1001270J_160509_D11
TCATAATATCCCCTTTCTATTACTAATTTAATGTTTTTATTTATAATTAACATAATTTCTTATGCATTATAAAAATAGATAAATCTATTAAAAAAATAAAAATTGTATATTAAAATAAAAACATTAAATTAGTAATAGAAAGGGGATATTATGAATTTAAATCATTTACAATACTTTGTTAAGTTAGCTCACTTAGAGCATTATACGAAAGCTGCAAAAGACTTAGATATAACTCAGCCTAGTCTTAGTCACGCTATTTCTTCATTAGAAGAAGAGCTCGGCACAAAGTTATTTGAAAAGCAAGGTAGAAATGTGAGTTTAACTAAATACGGAAAAATCTTTTTAAAATATGTAGAAAAATCTTTAGATTATTTACAAGAGGGAGTGGATAAAACTAAGGCTCTTACTTGTGCGACAAGTGGACTTATAGACTTAGGCTATATATATACGCTGGAGACTGAATTTGTACCGCTTATGGTAAGAAAATTTTTAGACAGCAATAAAGATAAGAGTTTTGGATTTACATTTTCATCTAATAATACAAAATCTATTATAGAAGGACTAAAAAATGAAAAATATGATATAGGATTTTGTTCTAAAGTAAAGGATGATAAAGATATAGAGTTTATAAAAATAAAACAAGAAGAGTTGGTAGTAGTAGTTCCAAAAAATCATGAGTTATCTAAATATAAAGAGATAGATTTAATAAAAACTGCATCTTACAATCAGATTGCATTTACTAAATCGAGCGGACTTAGAAAAGTTATAGATGACTTATTTAAAGAAATAGATAAAAAGCAAATTATATCTTATGAAGTTGAAAATGACAGTTCTATGGCAGGTTTAGTATCAGGAGGATTTGGGATAGCAATAATGCCTAATATACCTTTTTTAAAAAATTTGAATTTAGATATAATAAAATTAAAAAGTCCAGTTTATAGCAGAAATATATATATGGCAAAATTAAAAAATAAATACTTATCTCCAGCAGTAGAACAATTTAGTAAATTTATAATTGAAAATTGTGACTCTAAAGAAAAAATTGAAACTAAAAATATATACTAAAAGATTTATTATATATTAAGGTATGACTTTTTTTGATATAATAATTAATAAGATAAATATTATTATATTAAAAGGGAGATTTGAGGAGTATGAGGATTTTAAAAGTAAGGGATGTAGAAATAGGAAAAGGTATACCTAAAATAATTGCTCCAATATGTGATAAAACAGAAAAAGAAATTTTACATACAGCAAAGAAGTTTTCTATTATACCAGTAGATTTTGATATATTAGATATAGATATTGTTGAATGGAGAGTAGACTGGTACGAATATTATAATGATTATTCAAAGATAGAGATAGTTCTTGAAAAGCTTAGAAAAATATTAAAAAATATACCTATTATATTTACAATTAAAAGAAATACAAGCGATGGGGAAGCTGATATAACTGAAGAAAAGTATGTAGAGATATATAAAGAAGTATGTGCTACTAAATTAGTAGACTTTATAGATGTTGAAGATAGTATAGGCAAAGATAATATGAAGGAAATAATTGAAGTTGCAAAAGATATGGGCACATATGTAATAACGACTAATCATAATTTAGATCACACGCCATCTAAGGCAGAATGTATTGCTACAGCAAAAGAATTAGAGGATATGGGTGCTGATATTATAAAAATAATAACAAAGCCGAGCAGTAAGTTAGATGTTGTTGAACTTCTAGAAACTACAATTATAATTTCAGAGCATATATCTAGCGTGCCTATTTGCACAATATCAATTGGTGAAAAAGGTGGACTAAGCAGGATTTGTGGAGAATTTTTTGGTTCATGTTTGACTTATGGTGTTAATATTAAAAAAAGTGCACCAGGACAACCCAATATTGAGGACTTGAGCAATTTATTAAAATTAATACATAAAAATATAGAGGCGTAAAATTATATATCAAATATATAAGATTTTAAAAATAAATTAATTGGATTAAAGCTTGAATTAGACTTATAATAAAAATAAAAACTAATTTAAGGGGAAAGAGTATGAAAAATATTGAAAATATTAGAGAGAAAATTAGTGATTGTGATAGTAAGATAATTGAGCTTTTAACAGAAAGAATGAACTATATTGAAGATATTATAGCCTATAAAAAAGAACATGGACTGCCTATACTTCAAGAAGAATTTGAAGCACAAAAAGAAATTAGTTTGAGAAATCAAATAGATGGAAATAAATTTGAAGACGAGATTTTAGATGTATTTAGATATATAGTAGATAATGGCAAAAAGATACAAGCTAAAAATTTATTTGCATATAATATATTCTTAATTGGATTTATGGGAGTTGGAAAAACTACAGTGTCTTCTTACTTAAGTCATATGCTATCTATGGAAGAAATAGAAACAGATGCGCATATAGTAAAGATGGAAGGTATGACTATTGCAGAGATGTTTAAAATAAAAGGTGAAGAGTATTTTAGAAAATGTGAGACAAATACCTTAATATCTTTAAAACAAAGACAAAATACTATAATTTCATGTGGCGGAGGTATGGCCCTTAGAGATATAAACGTAGAATATATGAAACAAAGTGGAAAGGTTGTACTACTTACAGCATCACCAGAAACTATATTTGAACGTGTTAGATATAGTAATGAAAGACCTCTATTAAATGGAAACATGAATATAGAATTTATATCAAATTTAATGAAACAAAGGGAGCAAAAATATTTAAATGCAAGTGATATTATAGTATCTACAGATAATAAAACAATAAATGAGATATGTGAAGAAATAGTACAACATACAAAAATAGTGCTGATTGTTGCGCTCTTATTACTGTAGATAATTTACATCAAATTACAAATA
>NZ_JADPET010000218.1 GCF_015667935.1 Clostridium sp. 1001270J_160509_D11
TTTTACATAAAATGAAAAAAAATAAAAAAATAATACAATAAATAAATGATATATATGACAAAAAATATTATAATTAAAGTAGTATAAACTTTATGAAACATAATTATTGTTTCGTGTTATCTATGAGGGGAGTAATTAGTATGAAAAATGAAAATAATGTTGAACTTGTTTCACCTATAGGGGAAACTTGTAAAAGGGTTGATTTAAGAAAGGCTATGGTGCCTATTTGTGATGAGAAATTATCACCATTTGCATCATATGTAGGGGATACACATAAATTAAATAAACCTAAAAAAAATACAACAAAGGTGGAGGCAGACTTTTTACTAGAGAAAGGACATATTGGGGAAATTGAAAAGGCAATTTTATTTACAATAAATCGTCTAGTATTTGCAACATCATTACAGATTACTTATTATCTGAAAAAAAGTGGTTATCAAATAGAGTCAAAAACAGTGGCTAGAAAGCTGACAAGGCTAAAAGAAAAGAGCTTTGTAAGACAGATAGAGTTTGTGTCTGAAAATAGTATTAGTTCGTATAAAGCGTATTATTTAGGATATCATGGGACTGGTTTATTAAGAGCGTTAGACGTAAAAACGTATTCTCAAGGATATGTAAGTGAAATAAAGACATTTAAAATTAAATCTATCTTGGCATCTAATCAATTATTGACTCAAGTTATGAATGATGATTTAGAGTTTGAAGTATCTAAGGTTATAGTAAATGATAATATTAGAGGATGCATAGTTAGACCTCAATCAATTTTAAAATTTAAGGATCATACTTTTTTAGTTGAAGTAGTTAGAAAGACTCCAGATTGGAAGGAGAAACTAAATCAAAAACTATCGAGATATGATGTAGTCTTAGAAAACTACCAAAATCTAAATGTAGAATTTAAAACAAAACCAAAACTTATAATACAAGGTGAGTCTTATGAGCATATGTTTGAAATAATGAAACTATATGAAGAAAATAATTATGAACATATAGATATAATATTTACTTTTGATAGAATATTATTATATCAATTGGAAAATGCATTCTTTGTTATAAGTAAAGACACACATAAAAAAGGTATTTTATCGTTTTTATTTAGAGGGAGAAAGAAGTAGAAAAAAGTAGAAATGGGTAGAAATAAGTAAAAAAATGAATTTTTTTATCTAAAAATCGGGGAAATTGTTATAAATACAAAAATTCAAATATAGTTCATGTAAAATTTACATTAAATTCATATTGGAACTGTATTATTTAAGTATAGAAAGACTAGCTTAATAATTTACTTAAATACCCAGATAATGATAGATTCCCTCACACTCTTTTATCTATCATTATCAATTTGAGCCCTGTACCCTCGTTAATCAGGGCTTTTTTTTTACAGATTTTTAATTAAATAAATTTCTCATTTTTTTCAAATAACTTTAAAAAGGTAAAAAATTCTTATATAATATAAGTATTAATGAGAATTTTATATTTTTTTGTAGATTTATGTATATTTTTAGTATATATTAAAATAATTTGATTTGGAGAGGTGAGATTGTGGAAAGAACATTGATATGTGGAATTTTACTATTTGGAGTATTATTTTTATTAAATACAAAACTTGCTAAAATTTCAAGTAAAAAAATGCCTTTTAAGCTAGGTGTTTTCTTTTCTATTTTAACTCTGCTGTTCTTGGCAGTTGGGGGGATAAATGACCAATTTGGAACTATGTCATTTGTAACTTTTGTTCTTACAATAGGATGCTTTTTCTTAAGTTTTATTCAAGGTATGATAAAAATGTTTAATGGAAAAGGCGATGTAGTTTTAATGTTTTGTCTTTTAGTAATAATATTATGTGAATGCTATATTAAAGTGGATCCATATGGTTCCATTTTATATACAATATTTAAAAAGAACATAGATATACAACAGATAGAAATATACGCTATTATAGGATTTATAATATTTTTATCAACAAAAATATTCGCTGGTATTTTCTTTAAAAAGGACTTAGCTTTTTTAAATAAAAAGAAATTCCAAGTGAAAGATGGAAAAGGGAAATAACTTTATTAAAAGTTTTATACATAAACTAAAAAAGCACTAGTCTAAAAAAGACAGTGCTTTTTATATATTACAATATATTTTATTTAAGAGAAAATACAATAATTATACTTTTTACGTTAATTTAAGCGATATTAAGAATATCATACTTGAATATTATTGGTTTACAAGTATTATATATCTTGTTATTCCAGCCAAATTGAAGAAAAAAGTTAACTTCTAAATCCTTTTCTGTTTTTGATGAATCTATTGCAATTAATGCTTTTGTTATGGTTTTATTAGTATATCCTAGATTCTTTAATGCTTCTGTAATCTCGTTGTCCATATTTTGCATTATAGCCAAAGTATCATCATAATTCTCATCAAATAATGATTTTAAATTAGATATTAAGTGTATAGAACATTGGGTTTGTTCATATAAGAAGTTTATTGAATGAAGGTAGCCCTTATCTCTACTTATTATATAATACTCAATATTTTTTTTAGTATTAGATCCGATTAATAGTCCTAAACAACTTACCAATTGAAAATCAAGACAATTTTTGCCACCAGATTCTATATGTATATTTTTTATAGTGGCTTTTGTTTCTATAGTTTTTATTAAATTGTTATGAAAATTGTGGACAATAGTCTTATCTGTTGTAAAAAGTATTATTAAATCATTTTCATCTAAATAATTAGCTCCTTTTAGTGAACGTATATTTACGTTCTCTGTATCTACTAAAAAAATCTTTTGCATTTTTAATCTCCCTTATTAATTTTTAAAATAATGAGCTCATCTATT
>NZ_JADPET010000219.1 GCF_015667935.1 Clostridium sp. 1001270J_160509_D11
TAAATCAGCATTCCCTATAATTTTAAATATATAATTAAACATTGTAATTAAACATTATGCATGCGAAATAGCCATAAGCTTAGATCCCCTTCTAATATTCTTATGGCTATTTTGTTATATATATTTAATTTTTATATAGCTCTAGTATATTGTTTTAACCACTCAACTTCATCTTCATTTAAATATGGTGAAATTTTATCAAATACTTCTTTATGATAGTTATTTAACCATACTATTTCTGATTTATCCATATATTCAGGATTTACACCATCTAAGTCGATTGGAGCAAATGTTATAGTTTCAAATTCCATAAATTGATCTAAGCCAACTTTTGGACCTCTTTGGCATATTAATTCGTTTTCGATTCTTATACCGTGGCTTCCTTCTATATATACTCCCGGTTCATTAGTTGTAACCATACCTTCTTCAAGTATACAAGAGTCATTTCTTTCAGGTACTATCTTCCATCTAAATCCATTTGGGCCTTCGTGAACATTCGATACAAATCCAATTCCATGACCTGTACCACATTTATAATCTATTCCTAAATCCCATAGTGGACCTCTTGCTAAAATATCTAAATTTAGCCCTCTGCATCCATATAAGAATTTAGCTTTAGATAGTCTTATCATACCTCTTAAAACAGATGTATAGTGTAGTTTTTGTTCTTCTGTAATATCTCCTAATATGTACGTTCTTGTTATATCAGTTGTCCCTGTATAGTATTGTCCACCAGAATCTACAAGTAACATTCCTTCTTGTTCTAATTCATATTCACTTTCTTTTGTGGCACTATAGTGCATCATAGCAGCATGTTCTTTATATCCTGATATAGTCGGGAAACTTAAATCAAAACAGTCTTTGTCACTTCTTCTAAGTTGTTCTAATTTGTCAGATGCGCTTATTTCTGTTATTTTTATTTTTCCTATATTAGTTTTTAACCAATACATAAATTTAGTCATAGCGACACCATCTTTTATATGGCACTCTCTTATATTTTTAAGCTCAACTTCATTTTTTATTGCTTTAAATATAAATGTAGGATTTGGTGCATCTATTATTGATACATTAGAAGGTATATTTCTGTAAAGTTTGTAATTTACTGTAGTGCCATCTAATAAAACTACTTCATCTTTTTGTATAGTTTTTACAAAATCGTATATTTCAAAGTAATTTCTTACTTCTATTCCTATTTTATTAAATTCAGCTTTTATTTCATCATTTAATTTTTCTTCATCTACAAAATAATATACTTTATCTAAAGTTATAACTGCTGTAGATAAAACAACAGGTGTGTTATTTATATCGTTTCCTCTTATATTTAATAACCATGCTATATCATATAATGAATTTAATATATGCATTGTAGCATTTTGTTTTTTCATTATAGCTCTTACTTTAGTTAATTTATCTTGTATACTTTCACCAGCATATTTTACATCTAATAAAAACGCTTTATCTTTTGACATAGAAGGTCTATCTGCCCATAATTCATCTATCAAATCGTATTCATAAACTATATTTATATTTTTATCGCTATATTCTTTTTCATATCCATAGCCTTCTTTTGCATTTAGTACTCTTCCATCAAATGCTAAAGTATCACCATCTTTTAATACCCTGTTTAAATATTGTTCGACAGTTTCTACTCCTTGTTCTCCCATTTTAAATAATTTTATTGTAGAATCTTTTAATTGCTCTTCTGCTTGGATAAAATATCTTCCATCAGTCCAAAGCCCTGCTTCCTCTAAAGTAACAACAACTGTTCCTGCTGAACCTGTAAAACCAGAAATAAATTGTCTACACTTGAAATAATCTCCTACATATTCACTTTGGTGAAAATCTGCAGAAGGAATTATATATGCAGAGATTCCTTTATTTTTCATAGATTCTCTTAATTTTTGTAATCTTTCAGTTATCATTTTTTCCCTCTTTTCTACTTAAATATTTATTTAATATATTATTCTTCTATATTATACTTCATTTACTTATTTTTCAATTAAAATATTTAATATTAATAGGTCTTTATAGTCTATAATTCAATTCTATATATTACTAAAATTTAATATTACTTTGCTTGAACATCATTTTTTTCTGGAATATAATTTATATATAGAAGTCTTTATTTATTAATATAAACTATTTTATATTAATTTTTAGAGGGGGGATATATTATGGAAACACAAAAAAATAACTTTTTAGGAGATAATACAAAATTAGTGTTGGAGTTTGACTATACAAACTGCTTTGACCTTATACATGAGTGGCTAGCTATTCCCTCTATAATCTCAAAGATATATAAATGCTTTTTTTATATTATGTGCATTCTTTTTATAATAAGCATATTACTAAGGCCAAATCTCCACCATATAATAATTAACTTTGGATTTGCAATAGTATTTTTCTTGGCTTTTATAGGAGGACACCAATTCCTTCACTTAATTGCCGCTTATATTATTGGTTGTAGAAATGTTAAACTAATGGTTTCCAAGGCAAATATATTTTGCTCTTGTGACAAAACTGAGCTCAACTCAAATAAATATATGTTTGTATCAATATTTCCATTTGCAATTACTACATTATTTAGCATAATAATTGCAATAATTTTTCCTGAATATTTGGGAGCAGTTTCTATTTTTAATATATTTCATTTTACAATATCAAACGGCGATATTGGTATAACTAATTACTTTTTAAATAACAAAGATACGTATTTTTATTGTAATCAAGATAAAAATACGGCTTATCTATATAAAAAATCTTAATCTAAAAAACCATCTTAAATATTAAGATGGTTTTTTAATTTTAAATAAATT